>CAIRDL010000641.1 GCA_903877345.1 uncultured Oscillochloris sp.
GACGCCACGGCGTCCCATCCGCTGATGAGTCGGATCGGTGGCCCGGTCGCCGTCCTTGCCGCCAAAACCCCGTTCGGCAGCATCACACTGCCCATGCGCCTCGCCGCAAAGATGCACACCCTCGTAAACCATCCCGCAGCGCTCCGAGTCATGCTGGCCGACCCGACCTCGGCGGGCACCTGGGTCACGCTGCGCTTCCTTGCTTCGTACCTGCGCTACCAGCCGGCATGTGAACCCGAGGCGTTTACGGTTTGCCCCATCCTGCTGACACAGCCAGCAGCAGACCGTTGGACGCCGCTGGCACTGAGCGAGGTGGTGTTGCAGCGCGTGACGCAGGTGCCGGTGACGTGGGTGCTGCTCGACCAGGCGGGACACTACCCACTCGAGGAACCGGGCCTCACGCAGATGGCGGAGGCCATCGTCACCTTCATCAAGGGCTTGCCCGCAGGTGCTGTTTCCACGCCCCATGCGGCCATGTGATCTGAGCGGGTGCGGAAAGCTCCCACATACGGTGCGGCCATCAGCGCGACGGGTCAGGGCATGCTGGTGACAGAGAACGCACCCGTGAAAGGAGCCGACGATGCGCCAGCAATCGCCCAACGACCAGCGTGAGCTACGCCGCTACACGCTGCTCATCGCCCTGATTGCCCTCGCCGCTGTGCTGCTCTTGGCGGCACTGATTACACCCAGTGCCATCCCGCTGGCAGTGCTGTGGCCGCCGATGATCGCGCTGCTTACCGAGGCGGTGCGGCGTTACCTGGGGCCGTGGCGGTAGGCAGGCAAAGCTGACGCAAAGGCGCAAAGCTCTTACTAAAGCCTTTGCGTCAGCTCAGGTGCGCTAGGGTCACGCGAGATCGGCAAGCGCCTGACGAGCCTCGGCGAGTTCGCGGCGCATGCTTAGGCGCTCAAAGAGGTCTATGGCCTCGACGAGAGCTATGCGGGCAGCGGGAAGTTTACATTCCGCGAGACAGATGCGAAACAGAAGATATTGTGCTTGTGCAGCATACCATCGGTCTTTATGCCGATGCGCTATCGAGAGGCATTCTTGCACCTTTTGCCGACCTTCTCCAATACGGCCTTGCAGCAAATCTATCTCCGCTAGACGAATCTTGACAAAAAGGATGGTTCGCTGATGGTTGTTTACGATTGCAAGATCGAGCGTGCTTTGCAGAATATTAGAAGCCTCAAGCATTCGTCTCTGCAATAATAGACATTCTCCTATCCAACGAAGAACAATCGCCCGGTCGTGGATTGACAGTTGCCTATTCGACACGGATAACGCTTCCCAACTCGCGAGAGCAGTGGATATATCCCCATTACTGTACTGATAAAATGCCAATGCATGATAATACCGAAAATACACACCTTCCGGTAACGAATCCAACTTCTTTAGAGTAAGCAGGCGCTTTACGATGGATTCCGATTCAGCATCCTTCCCTTGTCTTGAACTAATCATGATAAGATTACTAAGAGCTATTATTTCATGCGATATATCGCCTATGATTTGCGCTGCATCAGCACGTAAAACCTCCGTTTTCAGTCTTCTGTCCCACAGACCGCGTACATAATAATAATACGTTACGTTATTTGATATAGATACCACGTCCTGGTAGTGTTTGTTTGTGAATGCCCAGAGGATGGCAGCGTATAGAGTTTCTCCCTCTTCGTCTAATATATTTAGTTTTTCAAGATCATCCCAACGGTGTCCTGCACTATCAGCAAGTATGCTACACCACCCCACCCACCGCTCTCGTGCCCCCGTCTCAAACCCTGCCTGCTCCCCCAGTTTCGCCCCGGCAAACGCCCGCACCAGCGGGTGCAGCACATAGCGCGGTGGGCTACGCAAGTCGGCTTGCTGCACATCAAGCAGCGCCATGTCTGCCAAACGCTCAACTGCGCGATCAAAGGCAAAGCCCTGCACGTCCGCTGTTGCGCTCAGGGCTTCGCCACTGGCGCTGGTGGGGAAGAAGGTGGCGACCAGCAGCATGCGCCGTGCGGCCTCATCAAGCAGCGCCCAAGCGCGGGTGAAGAGGTCGTCGAAGAGGTCGCCCCGTGCCGCGTAGAGGTCGTCTACCACCTCCTGCAATGGGCGGCGCTCGTACTTGAGGAGGCCCAAGGTCATGGTCAGAGCCTTGGGGTTGCCACCGGTTGCGGCGAGCAGCGGCTCAAGCTGGGTACGTTCGCCAACGAGCCGGTCAATCTTCAGCACACGGGCACGGTCGGAGATCAAGGCCCACGCTTCGGCTTCGCTCATCCCGCGCAAGTCAACGAGCCAACTGCTCCACAAACCACGATGCTTTTCCCGGCTCGTGATCAACGCCTTGCTCGGCTCAGGTAGACGCAGCAGCCAAGCGAGCAAGGCACCATCGGTGATGGTCTCGAAATTGTCTACGACGAGCAAGACCCGTTGGCGGCGCAGCAGTTGCTCGACCTCGTGCCGCTTCTCGTCATGCTCAAACTGTGCGAAGCCGGGATAGTCCAGCGTGCGGGCGATCTCGTCGAGCACCATGCTCAAGTTCGTCGTCCCCGGACGATCCTTGTCGCTAACCCAGACGACCGCATCGAAGCGCGGTGTCTCACTGTCATCGCGTAGACAGCGCGCCGCCACCTCACGAGCCAGGCTGGTCTTGCCGTTGCCACCGAGGCCAACGATGAGTACCGCAGCACTGCGCTGGTGCAGCCCGTCAAGCACCTCCGCAAATGCTAGTTCGCGCATCACGAACTGACTGTAGGTCGGGGCGGGGAGATTCTCGTAGACACGGGGCGGACGCGGGCGCACCTGGGGCGCGGGGCACAACTCGTCGAGAAGCTTTTCGGCGAAGGGGTAGCGGGCGGCGTGGAGGAAGCGCTGGAGCCATTCCCGCCCTAGAAAGCCACGACGCACGGCGGCCTCGGCGAGCAGTCGCACCGCTTCGTCGCTGGGGGGAAGATAGCCAGACTTATAGCGCTGGATGGTCTTGCCCACAACGGCGAGCGCCATCCCCAGTTCTTCCTCAACTACCGCTGAGGTCTTGCCCTCATAGTAGGCGAGACTGCTGATCATTCCGCTCAGGAGCCGCCCAAAGGACTCGCTGCGGTTCGCGGGACTCTTGACTGCCATCGGTGCATCCTCCCCCATCGGTCGTGTCCACTCGTCTAGCTTAGGGCGCACCCATACGGACAAAGCCCCCAGCGCGTGCGGAGATTTCCGCACCGGGGTAGGTAAAGCTTCCGCACGACCTTTGGCGCATCTCCGCAGCCTTCCGTAGTCTACTCCACACAGGGAAAGCGCCACGAACTACGGAGGGATGCGATGAACAGCCTCATCATGAGCGGAATGGTCGTTGCGGTGATTTTCGTCGTCATCAGGGGCATGGTCACGTCCCAGGCTCCAGCACCGTCAATCATCTACGTGCAGGCTGCGCCCACCGACGTGGCGAGCGGCGCGGGCTGCCTGCCACTCATCCTCCTGATCGGCATCATTGTGTGTGTGATCAACTTCCGATAACGAGCCTCACCAAGCTGGAGCGACCCTTGGGGGGGAGCCTCTATACAATCACGGTGAGCAGCGAGGGATAGCGCAAACAGGTGCGCTCACCAAGAGCCATACTCAATGTCCCAAGTAGTCCCAGCGATTTGCAGCATATTGGAAAGCCAATCAGGTCGCACTAGGCTTCGGATTTAGGGTCAGCAAGGCACCCAAATGTCCGGCGATTGTCTCCAAGGCCACCCAGTCTTCGGTGGTGAGCAGCGTCGGGTCATTGATGCCATGCACAAGCTTCCCGGCAGCGGTCACGAGGGCTGCCCGTTCGCGGGGGGTCAAGAGTCCAGCCAGCCCCGGCGTTGTCGGGGAATCGTATTTCTGGAAATACGATTCGGCTTTCGCTCCTCCCTCTGGCCTACGTGCATCGGCTTCTGGGGACGCATCCGCTCCTTCCTCTGGCCTACGTGTGTCGGCTTCTGGGGACGCATCGTATTTCTGGAAATACGATCCGGTAACAGCGGGTTCAGGTACGAGCAATGCCTCAACACGGGCACGGGTCTCCGCCCGTGAGATACGGTCATCACGCACCGCCGCAATGAGTTCCGCACGGGCCATCGGGTCGCTAACGCGATCAATCTCATAGACGTGGCCGAGCGTGTCGGAGCGCTCGGTCACCAACTGTTGGAGATCCTCAGCAATCTGAAGAAGTCGCATACGATTCTGAATGTAGCCTTTGCTCTTCCCCAGACGTTCGGCAAGCTGTGCATAGCTGTAGCCCAACTCCGTCTGCATCCGACTGAAGGCAAGGGCTTCATCAAGGGGGTGAAGATCCTCGCG
The DNA here is from genome assembly GCA_903877345.1 of uncultured Oscillochloris sp. GTDB lineage: Bacteria > Chloroflexota > Chloroflexia > Chloroflexales > Chloroflexaceae > CAIWXH01. The sequence continues at coordinate 4,301 of CAIRDL010000641.1, forward strand.
CTGGAGGTTTTCCGTGATAGCCAACTCAAGCATTGCGCGGTCATCAGTGTCTTGACCCAAAACGAGCGCCGGGATCGTGGCAAGTCCGGCAAGCGCACTGGCTCGCCAGCGTCGTTCACCAGCAATGAGTTCATAGCGACATCCCATGCCCTCATACAGCGTCAGGGTAATTGACCGCACAATGATCGGTTCAATCACGCCGTGTTGCCTGATGGATGCTGCGAGATCGAGCATACCCTCAGCATTGGGCCGTGAGCGTGGCTGGAAGCGGTTGGGCATGACCTCACGTAACAGGAGTTCCTGCACCTCCTGACGTCGGCGTTCCACCCCCAAGATGAGGTCATCGGTCGTCCGCACACTTGGAGCCATGCTGATGGTGCGGTCGTGAAGCGACGCACGTTGCTTAGCCACGGAGTGCCTCCTCTGGTTGGTCGTTGCCACGGTGTAAGCATGTGCTGATGACGACCTCCGAGACCAGACGGATGGTGGAATGTAGGCTACCTCGCTGGTCAGTCGTCAGCCGCACATCGTATTTCTGGAAATACGACCTGCCGGTAGCGCTACCCGTTTGTGGACGCACCCAAGGTTGGCGGGTCACATCGTATTTCTGGAAATACGACCTGCCGGTGGCGCTACCCATTTGCGGACGTACCCAAGGTTGGCGGGTCACATCGTATTTCTGGAAATACGACCTGCCGGTGGCGCTATCCGTTTGCGGACGCACCCAAGGTTGATGACCAAAATCGTATTTCTGGAAATACGACCTGCCGGTGGCGCTATCCGTTTGCGGACGCACCCAAGGTTGATGACCAAAATCGTATTTCTGGAAATACGGTCTGGTCAGATCGCGTGTATCAGCTCCTTGTAGGGGTACCGCCGTATGGGTATGGTTGTCCATGACCAATGGATGCGCCTTAGCCACGGAGTACCTCCGTCGCCAGATCGCGATAGGCTTGTGCGCCAACGTGGGTCGGATCGTACACGAGCATGGACTTCCCAGCGAGGGCGGTCTCGGCAAAACGGATGCTGCGTCGGATGGGGGGGAAAACCTTGCCGGGGAAAAGTTTCTGCAACTCCCCCAACACTTCCTGCTCATGAAGCGTACGCGGGTCATACATGGTTGGCAACACGCCAAGGATCGTCAAGCGTGGGTTCGCACGACGCTGAATCTTCTCAATAGATTGGACAAGCTGGGTAAGGCCACGCAGCGCCATATAGTGGCACTCGACCGGGATGAGCACAGCGTCGGCGGCGGTAAGGGCATTGACCGTCAAGAGACCCAGAGAGGGAGGGCAATCGATCAAGATCTCGTCAAACGCACTGGTGACACTCGCTAAAACGTCGGCGAGGATTCGTTCGCGACCGACCTCACTGATCAACTGCATCTCAGCGGCGGCGAGGTCAATCGTCGCCGGAGCAACCGTTAGCTGAAATCGTGACTGGAGGATGGTGCGGAGTGGCACCGTGCCAAGCAGTACATCGTAGATTGATTGAACGAGTTGGCTTGCATCAATCCCAAGGGCATCGGTGAGCGATGCCTGTGGGTCAATGTCCACCAACAGCACCCGTCGGCCAATGGCCGCGAGGGCCGCCCCCAAGTTAATGGCGCTGGTCGTCTTACCGACGCCGCCTTTCTGGTTGGACAAGGCGATGATACGGGCCATACGTGCGATTCCTCTGCTCAATGGGGTTGCTCGCTCAGGGCGGCGAGGAGGGCATGGACATGAGGAATGAGGTCGGGGCGTTCGTCCAAGGTCGCACTAATCGCTGTAAGCGCGGTGGGCAATGGACAATCCCCTGGCGTACTGGGGAGCAACGCGGTGACGGGTTGCCCCAGCGCCATAGCAATATCCAGGAGTAAAGCAATGGTGATGGTACGTTCCCCACGCTCATAGCGTGACAAACTCTCACGTTTGACCCCAAGGATGCCCGCCAGATCCTCCTGGGTCATCGCACACGCGAGACGGAGGTCGCGTACCCGGCGCGACACGTAAGCGCCAACCTCCGACTCGCGGGCGTGGCGCCGTGAGGTAACGGCATCATTGCCGCTCATAGGTATCTCCCTGAGCACAGCGAGAAGGAATCAAGATCGTTCAATCGCTGAACGCGAGGATGGGCCGCGACAGCGTCGAGGGCAAAGCAGGGAACAGCCGACGATATGCGCGCTTCTGGTTCCCTCAAAAGTGGGTTGCTGCAAAGGGCGGTGGCATTGAACTTGGCACGGGTTCGTACATCTGCGGTAGGCGTCACCCTCAGTCCTCCATAGAACCAAGTGGTCACCTAATCCTAGTCCATTGTTGCGTATGTGTCAATCTGGTACATCGTGTACGGTCTTTCCCGCCCTGGCAGAACCGAACGAGCAGGGCAATGCAGGCTACCTGATTCGTAGGCTAGGCTAGGCGCACATAGCAGACAGCGTGCCCGGGGCTTACCCTAGGCACGCTGTGACGATCCTTGACCGTCAATACCGACTACTGGATCGGCTGCCCCGTGTACGGGTCGTAGCGATACGGTGGCGCAGCAGTAGCAGGTTCCTCAGGCATCACGATCCAGAGAATGAGGTAGATCAGCGGGCTGAGGCCACTGAGTACGGCCAAGACAAACACGAGGCGAGCGAGGGTAACATCAATGCCGAAATAGGCGGCAAGGCCACCGCAGACCCCGGCGAACATCCGGTCAGTGCGTGAGCGCAACAGGCGCGTGGTCATGAACGTGTCCTATCGGTAGAGCGGGCTGCGTGTCCGCTTCGTTGGCTTCCCTGCCTGCTTCGACGCGATGCAACACACGGAGGTTGCCGCGACGTGGGGCGGATGCGGCACGCAGTCGGAGGGCGGAGGAGGCGCGGGCGACGGGCTGCCACGGCGTGGCAGCGCCGCCCACGAGAATCTCCGCAGGCGGCACTGCTGATGCTTGGCGAGTGGACAACGCAGAGTAGCGTCTCACGACAAGGACAGGGATGCCGTTAGAACGTTCGGCACGACCATTGGAGAGTGTCGGGGCAGAAAGCGATGATGGGGGCAACGACTGCGTAGGCTCATCATGCGCCAGTGTCTCCGCCACGCCATCGTCGGGCGCTTCGTAGACGATGGCTGTGGCGGGGCAGGGCGGGGAACAACAGGGGGCAACGCGGCAAAGATCTGCGCGAACATCGAGCGGGGAGGAATAACCACACCTCACGCAACGTGGGTCTCCTGGGGAGCAGGCAGTGCCTCAGTCTCAACAGATATGAGGTGCGCTCGTCGGCAATGTGGTTGCTGTAGGGTATGAGCCGTGCTGACGAGATGCTGACCACGTTCGAGGCGCACAACCCACATCCGGGCGGCGAGACCCCAGACGCCGACCGGGATGGCGAAGGCGGTCAGCATCAGGGCAATGACAAACGACCACATGATGCAATCGCCAGCCCCGCTCGTGGCGAACCAGCTCTCCACGTCCACGACGATGCGCCAGACAATGTAGCCAGGGATAGCGATCATGCCGCAGGTGAGCGCTGCGCCGAAGATGATTTTCATTGGGGATTCCTCTCCAGTGGGTTATTCACGGGGTGGCTCTTGCTTCTGTGCGCGGCCCGCCTGCCAGGCGGGAAACACCACATTCTTTGAGCCCTTGTAGCGTGCAAACACCTGTGCAAACGGCGTGCCATGTGTGCCAGCTTTTCGGTAGATGGAGAGCAAACGACGGGTTCGCATGTCTATGGAGCGGAGCCCTCGCGCCCGTCCGCGCCCGCGTGGTGCTCGGTTGGGCGGTGACGTAACCGCTTCAGCGCGTGCGTCCACCGTAATCCGCAGCTCAGACGCATTCCCCGGCATGAGAACCACGTCGGAACGGGTTATATTCCCGTTCCCATTCCCGTTCCCTAACGGAACGGGAACGGGAATGCGTGAAGCGTTCCCTCCGCTCTGTGACGCGCTCGGAACGCTTTGCACTGGCGCTGCCCCCTGCCGCCCCAAGATGGCCGCCAGTCGCGCCGCCCGCCCCGGACTGACCGCCGAGAGGTCGGCGTCCTGGGGCAAGGCGGGCAGCGGGGTGGGCGCACCCGCCTGTGCCAGCAACCCGGCCAGGAGGTCGTCAGGCGGAGCAGCGGTCGGTAGAACGGGTGGCGGCGGCGAGCGTACGGGCGCACGGCGCGCCGGGGCGTTTGCGGGCCTTTGCAGCGCCACTGGCTCCACCGGCGGCGGCGCTTCCTCATCGTCAGGCGTCGGCTCCCCTGCGGCGGTGGGGAGCGCAATGATGAGCTGTGCCCAGACATCGTGCTCTGGGTCGTAGACCACCGCAGGCCGCGCCATCCGCGCTGACGTGGGGACGTACTTCGTCGCCATTGCCCCCAGGTAGATGATCATGTCGAAACATTTGAGCATGTCCTTCTCGCCCGTGATGCCC
>CAIRDL010000642.1 GCA_903877345.1 uncultured Oscillochloris sp.
AGCGGCGCAATCGCATTGACGACCGTGGTGAAGGGCGTCTGCTCAAGCAAATGGACAACCCGCGCTAACGCCTCGTAGCCCCAGCCCTCAAGATTATCGAGCAGCAGATCGCCAAGCTTGCCCCGCTCAATTGCCATCGCCACCATACGGTCGAAGGTAGTTTCGGGGGTAAAGACGCGCTGCACACGCGGTTGCATCGTCAGAGCACCCTGCTTACAGGTGGCGTAACACACCCCGCATCCCAGACACAACTCGGCATCGCGCACGGCCCACTTGCGCTTCCGCCCCTCAACTTCGCCGTGGTTAATGGTCAGGGCATTGACCGGACAAACCTTCGCGCAGCGCCCGCAACCCCGGCAGCGCTCAGGGTCAATCAGCGCAATCCAGTTCGAGGTGACAATGGCATTGCGGATGTCGAAGCGGCGAATCGCGTTCATCATGCCGCACGAGCAGCCACAACAGTTGCAAATGTAGCTCACCTTACGCTGCACATTATCGCCGGTTTGGGCAAGCCCCGCCGCTTTGGCCTGTTCAAGAATGTCCATAGCCTCCGTCTTGGTAATCGCCTCCGCGATGCCTTGGCGCACCAACACATCCGCGCCCAAGTTCAGGCTCAAACAGGTACGCATAGGATGTTCACAGGCGTGCCCAGCCTGTTGGGCGTGGTTGCGGCAAGCACACAGCGACACCGCGTGGCTACTCGCCGTCTCCACGATGGACGAGGCGCGTTCCCAATCCAGCACCTCGGTGTGATCGCCCGCAGGCAGCGCTTCCTCGCGCACCAGCGCTCGCCCAATCTGGGTCTGACCCGCAAAGACGGCGTGGGCGAAATCTGGGCGCTCAAAGAAATACTCGTCAAACAGCTTCGCCAGTTCCTCCGTGGGGTAATTTTCGCGGACGCGCATAAAAGTGAACTCGAAGAAGCCAATCACCACGGGGGCAAGGGCAACATAGCGCCGCCCTTCGTGTTCAATGTCGAAGATCAAGCCGCGCTCAGCCATACTCGTCACCATCTCGGCGAGCCGATCCTCGGCAATGGCGGCGCGTTGAGCCAATTTACGCAGCGTGATAAAGGTGGTCGGAATCCGCTGGGCCAACGTCGCCTCGGCAGGCGTGAAAAGCAACTGAAGGATGCGGAGCAAGGTCGGCGAGGCGGGCGCACCAGTGACATTGCGGTCGAGGCGCTGTTGGAGCAGCCGATAGGCCGGGGGCAGGGCAACAGGGTTCGCCATAGAGACCTCCATTGATTTTAGATTTTAGCTTGGTGATGGCAGTCCGTTTGTCCAAACGGTTCAACATGAGCTTGTCCTAGCCCCCATCCCCCTCGATTTGCCGCAGCGTACTCGGTTTACGGTAATGAGACGGCGGGACGGGCAGCGGGGTGATCACCTCGAGTGCGGCCTCGATAGTCGCACGTTCGGCGGCATGCTGGCGCATATGCTCTTCGATGCGCGGGCTGTTGCGCTGCCACAAGGCCAACGGGGCGACGCGGCGCAAATCTTCGGCCCCAACCACATTGCGGAAATCGGCAGCAGCCCGAGCGCGTGCCGCCTCGAGCAGCGTAATTTCAGCGCGGTGTGAAGGGACGCGCAGGGCTTGAACGAGTGCCAGAGCCTGCTCCTCAATGCTGGGCGGCACCATGACGTGGGGCAAAATCGCCCGCGCTGCCTCAACTTCCTCGGCGAGCGCGGCGGTCTGGGCGGCGTAGGCCGTGCGAAACGCCGCCGGGTCAGTCCGAAAGTTCTGGGCACGCCGGTAGACCTCGATGCGCTGGTGCGGATCTTCCAGGGGCGCAACCCAGACCCGTAGCCCGAAGCGGTCGAGGATCTGGGGGCGCAACGGCCCTTCTTCCGGGTTCATCGCGCCAATCAGCACAAAGCGCGTGGGGAAGAGCCGCGTCATCGCGCCACGGCGCACCAAGGTGCGGCCCTGTGCGGCCGCATCAAGGATGACGCCCACCACCGCTGTATCGAGCAGATTCACTTCATCAATATAGAGCAGGTTGCCGTGGGCGCGGGCGAGGATGCCGGGTTCGAGCAGCACGCGCCCCTGTTCGAGCGCCACCCGCTCGTTGAGTCCGCCGACCACATCTTCAATGCGGGCGTTGAGCGGCAGTTCAACCAAACGCATTGGCCCACGGGTGCGCTGCGGCTGACCGTCGGCCGTCTCGCCCAGCTGCTCGACGATGGGCAGCACATCAAGCAGACCACGCACCGCCGTCGTCTTCCCCACACCGTAAGGGCCACTCAACAGCACGCCGCCCACGCCAGGGTTCACCAAGCCGAGCAGCAGAGCTAGTTTCAGCTCCGTTTGGCCCACCAAGGCGAGCAATGGGAAGGGCAGCACCTCGTCGGTCACAGCATTTCGATTTCATAAGCCCCCAAGGGGCAATCGGGGCGCTTCTGGTCAATAAACTTGAGCACCGCCTCGAGTTGGCCGTGGGCGTAAGCCTGGGAAGTCGAGACGCAGGCCAGCCCGAGTACCGCGCTCTGCCAGAGGTCGTGATCGTCCACTTCCGCAATCGCGACATTAAACTCATTGCGCACTCGGGCGATAAGCGACTTGAGCACCTGGCGCTTGTCCTTGAGCGACAGGGCCATCGGAAT
>CAIRDL010000643.1 GCA_903877345.1 uncultured Oscillochloris sp.
CGCCGCCCCGTGCTACAATACGGGCGATGAGCGACCAACGGCTTCCGGCGGTGCAGGCCGTCAACCAGCTTGATTTTATCAGCCATAGCCCCGCGCAGACCGAGCGGATCGGCCAGCGCCTTGGCGAGCAGTTGCGCCAAGGCGATCTGCTCTTGCTCGTCGGGACGTTCGGCGTCGGCAAGACGCAGTTGGTCAAAGGGGTCGCCCGTGGCCTTGGGGCCGAGGCGTTAGTCACTAGTCCGAGCTTTGTCTTAGTCAACGAGTACCGCGCCGGTGCTGCCCAACACCGGATGCCAATTTACCATGTTGATCTCTACCGGATTGGCGAAGCGGCAGAACTGACCACCTTCGGCCTGGAAGAACTGTGGGCGAGCGACGGGGTTTGTCTCATTGAATGGCCCGAACGCGCCCAGGCGCTGTTGCCTGCCGACCACCTCGCCATTCACATTCAGCACCTCAGCGAAACTAAGCGGCGGCTCCGCTTCGCACCGGCGGGTGCTCATTACATCAGTCTCGTCAACACCTTCAAGGATACCGCATTCGGCTAATGTTACTCGCGATTGACACTTCAACCACGCTGACGGGCCTGGCGCTTTACGACGCCACCGGCCCACGCGCCGAATGCGTCTGGCTGGCGGGGCGCAACCATACCGCCCAACTGCTGCCGCAACTCGATCTGCTGCTGCGCCACCTTGGCATTGGGCGCGACGAACTGCACGCCGTCGCGGTTGCCCTTGGCCCGGGAAGTTGGAGCGGCCTACGCGTCGGGCTAAGCGTCGCCAAAGGGCTGGCCCTAGCAGGCGGCTTGGCCCTCCTCGGGGTGAGCACCCTCGACGCGCTGGCTTACCAACACGGGCAGCCGGCCATGACGACCTTCCCGCTGATTCGCTTGGGGCGCGAGCGCTTCGCCACCGCTGAGTTTCGGCCCACGGACTCTGATCCGGGGCGGCTTGGCCCTGACCACAATGTCACCCTAGCCGAACTGGGCGCGGGCCTTGTTGGGCCAGCCTGCTTCTGTGGTGACCTCGACGCCGAGGTGCTTGCCCACCTGCGCGACAATGTGGGCGAACAGGCCCATTGGCCCGCCCCCGCCGCCAGTCTGCGCCGACCCAGTTTCCTCGCCGCCTTGGCTTGGCAGCGCTTCGCCGCCGGTGCCTACGACGACCTCACGACCCTTGAGCCAATCTATTTGGGCGAACCAGTGAAGTTGAAGTAGCCGATAGCCGATAGCCGTCAGCCGATAGCCGATAGCCGATAGCCGATAGCCGATAGCCGATAGCCGATAGCCGATAGCCGATAGCCGATAGCCGTCAGCCGTCAGCCGATAGCCGTCAGCCGTCAGCCGAAACCCGCAATCTACAATCTACAATCTACAATCCAAAGCGCCTATGTCAGCCCTAAGCCGTTTCGAGCAGTTCATGGAGCAGATGGTCGAAGGGTCGGTAGCCCGACTCTTCCGCAGCGCCGTGCAGCCCATCGAAATCGCCCGCCGCCTGGAACGGGCGATGGAGAGTGAGCAGTCCATCAATGTCAAGCGCGTGATTGTGCCCAGTTCCTACAAAGCCTACCTCAATCCCAGTGACTTTGCCGCCTTCACCTCCGTGCGCGTTCGCCTTGAGCAGGAGATGGCGAATTATTTGAGCGAACTTGCCAGCGAACGAGGCTTTGCAATGCTTGAACATCCCCGCGTCACCTTGGGCGAAGACGCGGCGGTGCCGAAACGGGGCATTCAGGTGGTCGCCGAAATGTCCAGCGGCGGCGGGGCTGAGGCAACCCAGATGATTGCGCCGACCACTCCGGCGGCGAAGCCCGCCCGCCGCACCCACGCCCTGCTCTTGCTCCAGACGCCCGGCGGCACGCCGCTGCCTATTCCGGTCGAGAGTACCACGGTGACGTTGGGGCGCGGGTTGGGCAATGATGTCATTTTGGAAGATACGCGAGTTTCACGCCACCACGCCCAGTTGCGCTACAAACAGCGCCGCTTCTGGCTCGCTGATTTGGGCAGCACCAACGGCACTAGCGTGAACGGCCAACCCGTTACCGAAACGGCCCTCCGCGATGGCGACCTGATTTCGCTTGGTGGCCTTGAGCTTACGTTCCGTGATGCGTGATCTATGTTTGATATTGCTAATCTTTCCATCGGTGTCATTCTGCTGTTGCTTCGAGTAGCGGTGGTCTTTTTGCTCTATTTCTTCCTCTGGCAAGTGATGCGCGTGGTGACGCGGGAGTTGCAAGTGGGCGGGTCGGCGGCGGCGGCGCAGACGGCTCCCTACGGGCAGTTGGTTGTGCTGAACGCTGGCCCGACCGGCATTCCCGTCGGTAAAATCTTTCCGCTCGCCCCCGTTACGGTGATTGGGCGCAGCACCGAGGCTGAGGTGGCGCTCAACGACACGTTTCTGTCAAGCGAACACGCCCGCCTTGAACTGCGCAATATGGTCTGGTTCCTGGAAGATCTCAACAGCACCAACAGTACCTTCCTCAATGGCTTTGAGGTGCGCGCCGCCACCGAGGTACACGATGGCGATGTGGTGCGCGTCGGGCGCGTCGAGTTAAAGTTGGTCGCTCGTTCGTGATGGGCGGTGCGGCACGCGCCCATTGAGACCGCTACACCTTTTCTACGCAACAGGGCCGCGCACCTTCTGAAGTTCGGCATGCAGACGGGCGGCAGCAGCCTCAGCCTGTTTCTTCGCCACGACGGGCAGGAGTTCGACCGACTCGTGGGCACGCCAACAAGCGACCAAATGGTCGTCGCCGTAATCAGTGAAGGGCGGCGCAACCGCTTTACACTGTGCTATGACCAGCGGGCAACGCGGGTGAAAAGCGCAGCCAACAGGCGGGTTGAGCGAACTAGGCACATCGCCCTCAAGCATGATCCGGCGGCGCTGCCGCTCGATCTGGGGATCGGGGATCGGCACCGCCGAAAGAAGCGCTTGACTGTACGGGTGCAGTGGCTGCTGATAGAACTGTGGCCCTGAAGCCAACTCAACCAGTTTGCCCAAATACATCACGGCAACGTGGTCGGCGATGTGTTTAACGACACTGAGATCGTGGGCGATGAAGAGATAGGTGAGGCCGAGTTTGGTTTGGAGCGTTACGAGCAGATTGACCACTTGCGCTTGAATCGAGACATCAAGGGCCGAAACCGGCTCGTCACAGACGATAAACTGGGGTTCGACCGCCAACGCACGAGCGATGCCGATACGCTGGCGCTGCCCGCCGGAGAACTCGTGGGGGTAGCGATTGGCCAAGGCCGCGTTAAGCCCGACGAGGTCGAGCAGTTCCTCGACACGCTCACCCACCGCTTTGCCCTGGCGCAACTTATGCACGCGAATCGGCTCACTGATGCTCGTGCCAATGGTCATCCGTGGGTTAAGCGA
>CAIRDL010000644.1 GCA_903877345.1 uncultured Oscillochloris sp.
CCGCCAGAAGCTGCGGCCTCCACCACCGAGCCTGAGACCGCCCCTTATCCTCCCGCCGCCCCAGGGCTGTCGCTCCCGGCGAGTGAACAGCCTGCGGCGTCCGAACCAGAGCAGGAGCATGTCTGAGTTTACCTTCGATTTTGAATCGGTGCAGCGGATTACCGTCGGGGCGGTGGGGCCACGCGGCCAACGGGTTTTTTATGTGCAAGCCCGCCGCAGCCAACGGCTGATCAGCCTGCTCGCCGAGAAAGAACAGATCCGCGCCCTCGCGGAGGCCATCGCACGCCTGCTCGACAGTCTGGCGGAGAAGAACCCGCGCCTCTCCACCGACGATGACCTGTTGGTCACGGATATGAGCCTTGACGAACCGCTCGAACCCGCGTTTCGCGTCGGGCAAATGGGCCTTGGCTATGATGTCGAGCGGGATTTGGTGGTGCTGCTGATCCAAGGGGCGAGCGAAGAGGAGTCGGACGAGCCGCTGACGGCCCGCGTTTCGGCCTCGCGGGCGCAGATGCGCGCCCTTGCGAGCCACGCCGCCCAGGTGGTGGCCGCCGGACGCCCAATCTGTGGAAATTGCGGACGTCCGATTGACCCCGCCGGGCACTTTTGCCCGCAGCGTAACGGCCACGGCCCTGGGCCAGGTAGCTAAACGATGCAAGAACCGCAAGCGCTTAGCGTCGCCCGGGTGCTGCTAGCCCTCAATAAGGGTGAGTTGGCAGTTGAGGCCGCGATGCCCTACAGCAGCAACTACACCCTACTCACACGGGTGCAACACGAGGATCTGCAACTGCTGGCGATCTATAAGCCGCGCCGAGGTGAACGCCCGCTTTGGGATTTCCCGCGTGGCACGCTCTACCGCCGTGAAGTGGCCGCCTACTTGCTCTCTGAAGGGCTAGGCTTCGGCCTTGTGCCGCCCACCGTGGTGCGTGACGGGCCGCACGGGGTTGGTATGCTCCAGTTCTTCATTACCAATGATGAAGAGTCGCACCTGTTCACGCTGTTGAAAGAGGGTCAGTATGAGGCGACGATCCGCCGCCTCTGTGCCTTCGATTGTCTGGTCAACAATGCTGACCGGAAGGGCGGCCACGCGCTCAAGGGTTTGGATGGGCGGCTCTGGGCGATTGACCACGGGCTTTGCTTTCACGTCGAACCCAAACTGCGCACGGTGCTTTGGGATTTTGTCGGCCAACCGTTGCCGCCCGAAGTCGTCACGGCCCTGTTGCAGGTGCAGACGCGCCTCGACACCAACGACAGCCTCACCCTTCGCCTGAACGAACTGCTCGAGCCGAACGAGGTGCGGGCTTTGCGCCGTCGCCTCCAGCGCCTGCTTGACAGCAACCAGTTCCCGCCACCCGGTGCAGGGCCAAATGTCCCGTGGCCTCCCGTGTGAGCGGCTTTGCGCCACGGTTCAATCCAGCCTTCCCGTTTGCGGTGAACCGCCGGGGTAGAGACGCAATAGCTTGCGTCTCTACTGGGCTATGTCTTACTCTCTCTGACCCCCAACCCCCGATCCCTAACCCCTAGCAAGGACTCCCTTATGTACGCCCCATCCCTCGACGAGATCCGCACGCTACGCGACCAGGGCAACCTCTGCCCGATCTACCGCGAAGTGCTTGCCGACCTTGAAACGCCAGTTTCGGCCTATCTCAAGGTGGCCCACGGCAACTTTAGTTTTCTGCTTGAAAGTGTCGAGGGCGGTCAACACTTGGCACGCTACTCGTTCATCGGCAGCGACCCCTACCTAGTGCTGCGGCTTGATAAGGGTATCGCCCAAGCTACCCAGGGCGGTTACAAGCAGAGTTTGCCCTACACTGACCCGCTCGTCGTCTTGGGCAGTTACCTGAGCGCCTACCGGCCCGTGCGCTTGCCCGATTTGCCCCGTTTCGTCGGCGGGGCCGTGGGCTATTTTGGCTACGAGACGGTCAGTTACTTCGAGCAGTTGCCGGTGCCGACCGGCTGCGATTACCAGTTGCCCGAGGGTCTCTGGATGTTCGTAGACACGCTGCTGATCTTTGACCATCTGCGCCACAAACTCAAAGTGCTCTCTCACGTCCATCTTGACGCCCCCGATTTGGAGGAAGAATACCGCCGGGCCACCGAGCGCATCGAGGCGTTGGTTGAACGCCTGCGCGCCCCCATCAGCGCAACGGCACGCCTGAGCGGCAACAATACTCCATCGCGTAACTACGAGCCGCACTCGCTCACGCAGGCCGACCTGCCGCGCCCCATTCCCAAATCGAATCTCACCCGCGAGCAGTACCACGCCAATGTGTTGCGGGCGAAGGAGTACATCGCGGCGGGCGACATCTTCCAAGTGGTGCCCTCGCAGCGTTTCGTGCGTCCCACGGTGGCCGATCCGGTGACGATCTACCGGGCACTGCGCACGATTAACCCGTCACCCTATATGTTCCTGCTCCGCACGGCTGAAGGTGATTTGGTGGGCGCTTCGCCCGAATTGCTGGTGCGCGTGCAGGAAGGCGAAGTGCTGACGCACCCCATCGCAGGCACGCGGCGGCGCGGGCACGACCTTAGCGAAGATGCTGCTTTAGCTGAAGAGTTGCTGCACGACGAGAAAGAGCGGGCGGAACATTTGATGCTGGTAGATTTGGGGCGGAATGACTTGGGACGGGTTAGTGCGCCGGGGACAGTGAGTGTCCCCGAGTTCATGTTTGTTGAAAAATACAGCCATGTGATGCACTTAGTCAGCCATGTCACGGGGCGGTTGCGCCCAGAGTTGAGTGCCCTCGACGCACTCCGCGCCTGTTTCCCCGCTGGCACCGTAAGTGGCGCACCGAAGATTCGGGCGATGGAGATTATTGCGGAACTGGAAGGCACGCGGCGGGGCGTCTACGCGGGCTGTGTCGGTCACGTCGGCTTCAACGGCGACCTTGACACCTGCATTGCGCTCCGCACACTCGTTGTGCAGAACGGGGTCGCTTATATGCAGGCTGGCGGCGGCGTGGTTGCCGATAGTGACCCTGAAGCCGAGTATCAGGAGAGTCGCAACAAGGCGGCGGCGCTGTTACGGGCGATAGATTTGGCGGAGGAACTGCTCTAGGATTTTGCAATTTTGGCGCAGGTATTGCCTACCCTGACAAGGATGCCTGCTGCCAACCGCCGCCGTGCCCGCACTGAGGATTGCTCTAGCAGTTTTGTAGGCGTTGTGAACCTCTCATTTTTGGCGGTGCAAAGGTCATCTTTGGCGGTGCAAAGGTCATCTCTGGAGGCGCAAACTTGTTGAAGTCACATCCCGTCCCCGCAGCATCAGTGCGCTACCGCGTGCGCCAATTCATCGCTGCCATGCGCGCCCAAGTGAGCGCCGAGGAGCGCACGCTCGTCGCCGCCACCCTCACCCCAGCGGAACAGCACCTCTTCGCACTGATGCCGCTGTACGACCAACGCCACTGCCTTGATGTTCACCACACCTTGGTGGCGGCTGGATACGACGATCCACTGCTGCTGCGAGCGGCTATCGTTCACGATTGTGGCAAAGTTGATGATCGTGGCCGTCCGATGGCCCTGGGTTGGTACGTGCTTGCCACCATGCTCAAGCAGGTGCCCGGACTCTATTTGGCGGTGGCGCATTTTGGTGGCCCCTTCGCCCCCATCGCGGTGTACGCTGACCACGCTTGGCGCGGGGCACGCATGGCGGCGGCGGCGGGTTGTCCCCCGCTCATCGTCACCGCGCTGCGCCATTACCACGACCCTGCGCCTACAGGGTTGGCCGCTTTGCTTAAATGGGCTGATGAGCAGCATTAGACTAGGTTTCAGGTGCCGGGTCTCAGGTTTCAGATTAAGACTAGGTTCGTAGTTGCTTTACAGTTCTGGCCTGCAAAGCGTTCTGATGCGCTCGACCTGAAACCTGAAACCTGGCCCCTGAAACCTTGTCTGTTGAAACCTACAACCACATGCTTCTTGCGGCTTTGCGGCTTTGCGGCTTTGCGTCAGATCGCTGAACTGTCAAGCTGGATTGAA
>CAIRDL010000645.1 GCA_903877345.1 uncultured Oscillochloris sp.
CTAGGCGGAATCAGTTCAAGCATCTGGCTGAGCCACCACGCTTTTTCACCAATACCCGAACTGACCGGCTTACGCACGATTCCGTCGCGCTGCATGCTTTTGTCATACGCTTCGGGCAGTGTCAGTTCGATCTGCGGCTTGGCACCGGCGATCCAGCGCACGAGTTGGCTGACGCGGGCGATCATGCGTGCGTTCAGCGCCGAGTCCGGCAGGCGGCTCAACAGATCGGCGGCAACCCGACGCACCCGTTCGGCGCGGTCGTTGAGCGCCTGTTCAAGCAACAGCTCGTCGGCCATGCTCAGCCCCTCGGTGAACGTCGCCAGGAAGTCCGCCCGCTCATCAACCTTCTCGCTGGCCCAACTGGCGGCGAGCAACTCGCGGGCGCGAGCCGGCTCATCGGCGCGCAACCGCGCCAGAAGGGTCAGCCGGGCGTCACGCGAGCCGGTCTCCCAATGGAAGGTCACCGCTTCGGCAGCCGAAACGTCCTCCGGCATGGTGGCGTAATCCCAGTCGGGGTTGAGACCGGCCAGCCAGCGCCCGCGTGCGCCAAGCAGGGCGACGATTCGGGGACGTAGCGGCTCCTCGGCCCGCCCGCGCTCCAACAGGGTCGGCAGGATAGCCGCAGGAACCGTGCGGCCCGTGGCAGCCAGAGAATCCACCCACTCCGGCAGGGCGGCGGCGTGGGTGCCGGTGAGCATCTGCGCTAGGTGTTCGCCAGCGCGGGCCGAACACATCGGCAGATCGTCGGGCGGGCAGGGCAGAAACGGCTGCACCGCGCCGGTCGGCGGCAGCCACCCGGCCCGCTGGTAGAGACTCACGGCGGCAGCCGCGCCGAGCAGCGCCCCGGTTGGATCAGCGCCCAGGGCGATCTTGCCCAGCAGATCGCCCAGAGCACCGCCGACAGGCGGCAGGGCGGGCGGGCGCCGCTCCGTCCCGACGAGGGCCGCAGCGACGAGGTCGGCCCAGACGGGTGAACTGTTGGTATCGAGGGGGCCGTAGGTCATCATCTGCTCCAAATTGCCCGTGGCGTCCACGTAGCTCGCGAGCCGCCCACGCCCACGCCCACGCCCACGTAGGGGCGGCTCGCGAGCCGCCCCTACCTCAGAGCCGTCTCTACCCCACCCCACTCAGATTGATAAACCCGCTGACCCACGCCGACAGCGGCGTCAGCCGCTCCCCGTCCCATTCGCCGCACAGCTCAAAGGGCTGCCCGCCACTGCGGGCGACCAGTTCCCAGGCCCGCTCGAACTGCGCCGCGAGGGACAGCGATCTCCCGGCCTCATCGCAGATATGCCAGCCCCCATCCGCCAGAGTCAGCGTGATTGGGCCGAGGCAGAGCGGGTAACGCTCGATCCAGGGGCTGCGGGCCAAGGCGGCGGCGTAGCCACCAAGGGCGGCGGCAAGGTCGAACGAGGGCAGACTCTTCAGACCTTCAGCGGGGCCGTGCCGCTGCTGCACCAGAGCGCGCAAGGGTGCGGCGCTGGGGAAGAAGGCGAGATCGGCGTCAATGATCGTGCCGGGGAGCAAGCTGTAGTCGAAGGGCTGGCCGGTCGCGCTGAAGTCGAGAATCAGGGCGGGGGCGGCGCACGCTTGGCCCCAGAGCCAAGTGCGTTGGACGCGCAGGCGCTCCTCATCCTCAACCCGCCGCCCGATGATCAACCAGTGGTCGCGCTGACCCGCGCCGCGTAGCAGTTCCTCCTGGCTCATGGTGAAGCCGAGGGTACCGCGCAGATCGGCCTGCGCCTCGGGCGTGAGCGAGTCGATCTGGGTGTAGCCCTCGACCAGCAGGTGCAGGCGGGACAACTGCTCTAGTAGCCGACCCTGCCAGCCCTCGCCCGAGGCGGGGGTGCCGCTCATGGCCCGCAGCAGGCGGGCTGCGCCGGGAGCTTGGGCATCAACCATACGGGCGGCAATGCGCTCGAAGGCGGCGGGGGCGCGGTTGGGGGCGCTCGCTAGTCCCTCGCGCAGTTGGTCGCGCAGCCAGATCCCCAGTTCTCGCATCCCTGCGGCGACCTTGGTCTCGCGAGCGGCAGCAGCCTTGGACTGGGAGGCGGCGCGGCGGCCCTCGTCGGCGGGATCTGCCGCCTTCTGCTGGCGCTGCTCGCGGCGCTCGGCGCTCTTCGCACGGGTCGCCAGCCACTCCACGACCCAGGCTGGCGGCGCGGCCTGGAGCACGGCGGCGGGCTGGCCGACCAGAATCAGCAACAGGCCGAGGCCATGTTTACAGGGAAACTTACGGCTGGGGCAGGAGCAGCGGAAGGCGGGTTCGCTGAGAGCGACTTGGGTGCGGTAAGGCTCGCGACCACTGCCCTGGCACTCCCCCCAGACCGCCCCCTCGCTCTGGCCGAGGGAGAGCCAAGCCTTTGGGACGGCCAAGCCCTTGCCGGACTTCGCCGAGGCGGCGTCGGGGGCGAGCGCCAGAACATGATCGGTGGTCAGTGCTGCGGGCATAAAGCGCCATCGTCATCATCAAGAGCGGCTTCGACGAGCTAATCGTAGCACACTTCTGCGCAGGATGTCCGTCGTAGGTCGTGGGGCTGCGTCAACGTTAATAGTCAGCCGTCATGCCTCCCGGCGCGTGACGTTGACTTAGCCTAAGGGGTTTGCACGAATTGCCATCCTTGCGCTAGAATCCGAAGCATAGGCAGTAGGCGAACGCCGCTACCCCACAATAGATTCAGAGCAACGCCATGATCCCAGTCCTCCACGGTACGTGGGTGCCGAATATCGCCCGCTTCTTCCTCTGGGGTGAGGCGGCGGCCCGCACCGCCCGACGGGGCCGCCAGGCCCAAGTGCCAATGCACCCGTTCCAGTTTACGAACGATGCGCTGCACGAACGCTTGGCCGAACTGCCCTCCAGCGCGACGATCCCGGCGGAACGGGAATTGACCATTTGGCTGCCCTCGGCGGGCGGTGCGCCTCTGCCCCTGCGCGAGCAACGCGCCGCCGGTGCCGAAGTTCCCACCGAGGCTCCGACCCTCGCCCCGTGGCGTGTCCGGGGCTTGCTTTTGGAGCCGCAACAGGCCCTTGAGGCGCTGCTCGCGCTGGGCGACCAGCACGATGCGGGTACGGA
>CAIRDL010000646.1 GCA_903877345.1 uncultured Oscillochloris sp.
GCGGTGCCCTCAGCCAGGGGTGAGCGTCCGAAGGGGCTGTCATTGATCAGGTAGGCAAATTTCGGCGCACCCGTGTTGCCCTTGGTTTTCCAATCGGCCAAGGCCCACTTCATCGCAATGATCAGTTGATCGGAATACGTGGGGGCCGTGAGGAAGTTGTAGGGCGCGTCGGTAGGATTCGCCAGGGCTGCCGAGTAGGAACCGGAGATGAAGGGGATTTTGTCCTGGGCAATCTTGGACCGCAGCGCCTCGGTGTCGCCGGTGCCCCAACCCGAGAAGGCGACGACTTTTTCGCCGATGTACTGGGTGTAGAGTTCTTCGGCCTTGGTCACGTCGTAGGCGTAGTCTTGGCTAAGCAATTCGATGGGGCGCCCACCAACGCCACCGTTGGCGTTCTTCCACTTCACGAAAGCAATCTGGCCCTTGGAGTAGGGCGTGCTCACGTCAGCCGTAGGCCCGGTCAGGTCGAAGATCGCGCCAATCTTGATCGGCTCGCCCGTGGCCGGCGTGCCGCCCGTGCCAGTCCCCGAGGTGCCAGTGAGCGGCACCGTGCCACTCACTGGGTTCGTGCCACTCACCGGCACCGTCCCGCTCACCGGGGCGGTGCTGCCGCCCGCCGGGGCCGTGCTGCCACCCGCCGGCGGCGTCGTCCCGCCCGCCGGGGCCGTCGTCCCGCCGCCACCACCACACGCTGACAAGAGCAGCGCCAAGGCGAGCAACAGGCTCGCCATCCCCAATCCCCGTCGTTCTGTGAGCATCCTCGCTACCTCCGCCTGGACACAGCATGCCGTGCCCGGTTTGGGGTGCGCTTCACGGCACCCCACGACCATTTGCCACCAGGAACAAAAAGGGAGGCCGACCCTCCCGGTTAATAGCTAAACGGCCAGAGTCGAAAATAGTCTTTCAGGTTGCGCCACAGCTTGACAATGCCCTCCGGCTCAAGAATGAGGAAGAGGACAATCGCCAGGCCAAAGGCACCCTGTTGGATGTAGGGCAAATAACCTGCGAAGCCGGGTACAACCCCACTCGCGGCGCGGCTCAGATTGGAGAGCAGAGCCGGCAACAGGGTCATAAAGGCCGCCCCGTAGATCGCGCCCGACACGCTGCCCAACCCGCCGATGATGATCATCGCCAGATAGAGAATGCTGGTCTCAACCGTGAAGCGTTCCCACGAGATGATGCCCCGGTAGTGGGCCGTCAGCGCACCCGCCAACCCGGCGAAAAACGACGAGGTGGCGAAGGCTAACAGTTTGTAGCGGAAAAGATCTACGCCAATCACTTGGGCGGCGATGTCTTGGTCGCGGATGGCGACAAAGGCCCGCCCGGCCCGCGAACGGAACAGATTGCTCACGAAAAGGGCTGTCAGTACGAGGCAGCCCAAAATGACCCAGTAGAAACTGAAGTCGTTGTTGCTCGCCAAATCTAGGCCAAAAAGGTTGTTCGTCTTCGCCGGTATGCTGAGCGACTCGCCGATGCCGATCAGTTCACCGTGGGTCAGCACCCAAATGATGATTTCCTGCGCGGCGAGGGAAGCAATCGCCAGATAAAGCCCTTTGAGCCGCACCGAGGGCAGGCCGAAGATCGCCCCAACGGCGGCGGTGACCACGCAGGCAACGGGCACGCTCAGCCAGATCGGTAGTCCGGCATTTGCGGCGAGCAGTCCGGCGGTGTATGCCCCGACCGCCAAAAAGCCGCCGTGGCCGATGCTGATCTGCCCGGTGTAGCCCACCAGAATGTTCAGGCCAAGGGCCGCAATCGCCGCTAAGCCAATCGTGTTGGCGAGATTGAGCCAATAACGTCCGGCAAACCAGGGGAAGAGCAGCAGAATCGCGATGACGAGGATGAGCCGCAGCCGCATCGGCCAGTAGGGCCGCAAGGCCATGTCACCAGCGTACGAGGAGTGAAACGTGCCACTTTGCATAATGCGCCCTTAGACAAGGTTTCAGGGGTCGGGTTTCAGGTTTCAGGTTGAACGCATCAGAACGGGCTGCACAGGCCGAAACTGTAAAGCACCCACGAACGAATCTAAATTGGCCGTGCGTCGTCGGGGCTTTCTAACGCGGCTGAAGCCGCTACTACGAACTAGGCATGGTTCAATCCAGCTTGACCGTTTGGGCCTCGCGCCGCTAGGGTGAGCACGGTGGTGGGTCGCTGGCTTCGACAAGCTCAGCCAACGAGGACGCTGCTGGCGAGAACGCTGCGGACGAGGACGCTGCTGGCGAGCACGCTGCTGGCGAGCACGCTGCCTGAGCTTGTCGCAGGCAGCACCCAGTTTCCCGTTCGTCGCGTCGTCTGCCATAGTAAACGGTCAAGTTGAAATGCCCGATTCTGAAACATGCTCTACACCGATGATGCGGCATCCCCGATCCCCCATCCCCCATCCCCCATCCCCCCATCCCCTATCCCCCATCCCCCTACACTCGCTCAATCATCCGCTGGCCAAAGAGC
>CAIRDL010000647.1 GCA_903877345.1 uncultured Oscillochloris sp.
AACGCCACCGCCGAGGCCACCAACCCCAGAGGAAACTGGATCAGCGTCGTCGCGTAGCGCATCGTGCCGAGGGCGGCGGGATACCCAGAGGCGAGCCAGCGGTCAATCAGGGTGCCGATAATCGAGAAGCCGATGCCCAACGCGACCGGCCCGTACAGCCGCACAATGCGCCCCACCGCCGGGTGGCCCCGGCGCAACCCAAAGCGCAAACGGACACCGCGCAACCCTGGAAGTTGCACGGCCACTTGGCCCAACGCGCCGAACAGCGCCCCCGCCCCGAGGCTGTAAATCCCCAAGCGTTCGTGCAACAGCACAATGCCCAGAATCATGCCTGCGTTGAACGTCACCATTGTAAAGGCGGGCAGCAGAAAGCGGCGTTGCGCGTGGAGTACTGCCGTGGCAAGGCCCGAAAGCCCCATCAGCACCACGGCAGGCATAAGCAGCCGCATCAACGGCATCGCCAGCGCCCGCAGTTCGGCCTGCTCAGGGCGGGTCAGCACCGCGACCAACAGCGGAGCCTGCCACACCGCTAGGGCGGTCAAGGCGGTCAGGGCCGCCAGCACGATACTCAGCACCCCCGAGACCACCAGCCAGAACTCGTCGCGGTCGCCCTCGGCATATTCCGAAAAAACGGGCACCAAGGCCGCGCTGACCGCCCCAGCAATCAGCATGTCATACACCGTGCTAGGCACCGTCCAGGCGATCTGGAACGCATCCACCGCGACGCCGCGCCCAAAATAAAAAGCCATTGTCGGCTCGCGCACCAAGCCCAACAGGCGGCTAGCGCTATTGCCAATGGCGATGAGCAGCGCGGCGGCAGCGACTCCGCGCAGGGCGGGCGGCGACGTATGCGTTGTGCTGGGAGCAGTCTGGGGCATAGATTTGCCATAAGACAAGGTTTCAGGGGCTAGGTTTCAGGTTTCAGGTCGAGCGCATTAGGGCGTCCTGCGCTTGCCAAGAAGCAACCACGAAATGCTCCTTGCGACTTTGCAACTTTGCAACTTTGCGGCTTTGCGGCTTTGCGGCTTTGCGTGCGACTGCTAAACTCGGTACAGGCGCACAGATAGAAAAGACGCCCCAACGGGGCGTCTCAATGGGGCAACGGGGCAAGTCTGGCGCTATTTGCCACCAGCGGTCGAAACAGCAGCCCCGCTGAATTGGCGCACGATCCGCTTGAGGGCGGTCGGTTCGACGGCAAAGGTAGCCGGGGCGCGCAGGGCAACGATAGTATCCGAATCAATGGCGTAGCGCAGCACATCGTCAGCCTGAATCGAACGGGCGAAGCCTGCCACCTCAATCATGCGCGAACGGGCGAGATCAGTCTGCACATAGCCCCGCATCGCGCCGGTATAGTCATCGAAACTGGTAAGTTGTTGGAGCAACCCGCGCTCGCGAACGCGGTTGAAGATCGCCATCAGCACCAATTGTTGGCGCTGGTTCCGCCCAAAGTCACTGTCGGCGTGGCGCGTGCGGGCGTAGATGAGCGCCTGCTCGCCACTGAGGGTCTGGATGCCAGCGTGAAAACGAACCTCAATGGTCTTATAGTCGGCGGTTGGGTAGGCCGGATCATAGATCGCCTCCGGCACATCAACCGTGATCCCGCCAAGCTGGTCAATCAGGGTCTGGAAGCCCTGAAAGTTGATCAGCACGAAATTATCTACCTTCACATCAAGCAACCGACTAACGGTAGATTTGGCAAGCGCGGCCCCCCCACCAGGGCCAAAACGCAACTCACCTACACTGTACGCCGCGTTCACCCGTCCCTCCCCGCCCGTCGGGTAGGTAACCCACAGGTCACGCGGAATCGAAAGCATGCTCACCCGACCGCTATCACGCTCGATCCGCACGAGCACCATCGCATCGGTGCGCGCCGTATCGTCGCCGGGACGGGCATCGGTGCCCAAGAGCAGAATGTTCAGGCTGGCTTGGCTAAGAGTCGGGGTCGCTTCAACCTCAAACGGCACGGCAACTGCGGGTTGTGCCGTGGGCGCTTGGTCAGACGCAACCGAGCCTGTGGGTTGGCTCATGGCGTGGGTGGACGGTTCAGTGGGTAGATCAATAGCGGCGGGCGTCACGATCATCGAGTCGATATCTGCGAGAGCCTGTCGCCATTCGAGGGCGAGCCGCAGCATCGTGGCCGCTACAATCAGGCTGAACATAAGGAGAGCGCCAAGCATGAGGCGCTTAAAAAGTAACGGCATACCCCCCAATCTCCAAGGTATGAGGTCATTCAGGCTACTATACCATAGATTACAAGACGGCTACACGGAGGCGACGCAGGGCCACGTCAACGTCACGCGCCGGGCGTCCTGACCGCTGACCGCTGACCGCTGACCATTTCTGGGAGGCTGTATGCGTGACTTTGACGTGGCCCTGTCCTCGTCAAGAGGCGACTCTTTCTCGGATCGCGGGGACTCGATCTTAATAGCAAGCCTATCCAGGTTGTGAAAAGGAGTCGAGCCTTCAGGCGGTTCTATTCGGC
>CAIRDL010000648.1 GCA_903877345.1 uncultured Oscillochloris sp.
AGCGTTGCAAGCACAAGCCCCCTCAACTCAAACAACACCGTTGCCATCACTACCCACAACAAAAAGATCGAGGTTGCTGGGGTGCGAATCGTGCCATCACTGACAATTGTGAGGATAACAGCAAGAAACGCGATGACCAAGGTCGAAAGGGCAACGAAGGTGACTCTGTCATGATACAGGCTGTAGCGAAGATAGGAGATTGCCGCAATGAAGAGAACATCAATGAAGAAGTTTCTTAGCGGTGTTTGTGGATCTAAGAAATTAGCAAAAAAAACCGGCAGAACAAGCAGGATACTCGCGATCAGGATAATATTCAGGAGACTGGCCTGGTGCGTTCGCTTTAAGTCGCCTTCAAAAACAGGCGGCGCGAACCAATGGGAGAAGGCGGTTCGCATAATGTGGTTTCTACCTGTTAGCAAGGGAGAGCGCAGGCCGCGCCTAGTATACCAGTTCCCTGTAAAGTTCTGGTATCATGTTCGCGTTGCCCCCCTTGCTCGCTTTTTGCCAAAGGTGTTCGCTATGTGCCGAATTGCTACGCCGTTGCCGGGCTTGCCCCGTTGGCTGCTCTTCCTTTTGCTGAGCGTAGCCGTGAGCGGCTGCGGCCCCGTTGGTCAGACGCCGCAGCCCCCGGTCGTCCCAACGTCGCGCTTGGGCGGGCGTACCATCACGATCACCACACCCCAGGCCAACGCTGTCGTCAGTTCGCCCATCCCCGTCGCCGGTATGGTCAGCCTCGTCCCCGTCGCGGGGAGTCTGATCTACCAGCTTTTTGGCCCCGACGATCTGCTGCTGGCCCAAGGCACCTTCCCGACGCAGGGCAACGCGGGTGAGGCGGGCGTCTTCGCCGGGAGCCTGCCGTACACCCTGGTCGAACAAGGCCCAGGGCGGCTTGAACTGCTTGACGTGAATCCCGCCGATGGGGCGCTCTTGGCGATGAGTACCGTGGCGATCATCCTTGCGCCGGGGCAAGCGGCGCAGACGGCACCGACTGTGTTGGTGTCAACGCTGACCCCGTTGCCGCCAGCTACAGCGCAACAACAGATTTTCCTCGACTCGCCGCCGTCAGGCACCACCGTGGGTAGCCCAATGACCATCACGGGGCGCACGACGCAGCCACCGGCGGGCAATACGCTCAGTTACCTGATTCGCGATGCGGCGAGCGCCCTGCTTGGTACTGGCACCTTCCCGGTCGCAACGACCACCACAGGTACCGGCAGCTTTAACGCTGCGCTGACCTTCAACCTGCCGCCGAACGGGGGCAACCTTACCCTGGAGGTGTTTGCGCCAGGCGTGGGCAATGCGCCGCCCGTGGCCAACGCCCAACTGACGCTGGTGGTGGCCCCGCCCCAAGTGATTGTGCTCGACTCGCCACCTGCTGGCACGACCGTTGGCAGCCCCGTGACGTTGACCGGACGCACGGCGCGCTATCCCTTCCAGGGTGCGCTGGGCTACCGGCTGCTCGACGCGACCGGGCACGAGTTGGGCCGAGGCACCTTCCCGGTCGTCGGGGCAGCGGGCGGGCCGTGCAGCTTCACCGCTTCACTCAGCTTTAGCCTGCCGCCAAGTGGTGGGCGCATCACAGTCGAGGTGGTGGATCAGAGCGTGGCGACGGGCGAGGTGGCGGCAATGGCCCGCAGCGAACTGAATATCGCGGTGCAACAGCAGGCGATCACCATCGAGTCGCCCAGCGCCAATCAACAGGTCGGCAGCCCGATGACGGTCGTGGGGCGCGTGGTGCAAATGCCGGTGGGCGGGCAACTTACCTATCGGGTGCGTGACCAGGCGGGCCAGATCGTTGGCACCAGCCAACTCGGGATCACTGGCTCGCAGGATGGCGGCGGGCGCTTCACTGCCCAAGTCTTGTTCACGTTGCCCCAAGGCGGGCCAATCACCCTCGAACTGCTCGAACTCGACCCCACCACGGGCCAAGTGCGCGCCAGTACCAGCTTGCCGCTGACGGTGGCGGTTCCGCCCTCGGCAACGCCGACCGCCGCAGCTATCCCAACCGCCGCAGCTACCCCTGTGCCGCCGACGCTCACCCCCACGCCAGTAGCGTACACGCCAAATACCCCGGTGCCGCCCCGCCAGACCATCACGATTGACGCTCCAACGTCGGGTACGGCGGTTGGCAGTCCGGTGGTGATTACCGGGCGCGTGGCCCGCCCCCCTCAATTCCTCCAGTTGTACTACGTTGTGCGTACGCCAACCGGCGACGTTCTCGGCCAAGGCAGCTTTCCGGTGGCAGGCCCGCTTGGGCAAACCGACCTCCAATACACCGCCTCGCTCAACTTCTCGGCTCCGCAACTGGGCGGGCCAATCGTTGTCGAGATCTACGACCGCGATGGTGTCGGCGCGACCATCGCCAGTGCCATCGTGCAACTCCAGGTTGCCTCACGCATGACGGTCACGCCCACGCCAGGGCCGACCAGCACCGTCAGCCGATGAGGAGCGCGCTTAGTGGGTGCGACGTATGTGTTAGCTGCCCCGTCTTCCATGCACAATAGAGTCGGCGCAGCTGCTGCTTCGGCGTTTCTGTGCGAAACTAGGCACGGTTGTACGTTTTGCTAACCATAGGAAGCCACACCAGATTATCACGATCACTGAAGTAATTTATGAGCGCCGTCATCATTGACAACCAAGTCGTCCACTATGAAGTCTTCGGACGCGGACGCCCGGTGCTCTTCCTCCACGGGTGGCTCGGCAGTTGGCGCTACTGGTTCCCCAC
>CAIRDL010000649.1 GCA_903877345.1 uncultured Oscillochloris sp.
GCCTTTCGCGAGGTCGGCGGGCGTGTGGCGGTTGACCTCCAGCGCGGCGACACGCTCACTGCTGACTTTGTGGTGCTGGCGATTGGGGTGCGCCCCGTCACTACGCTCGCCAAGGTTATCGGGCTGGAGTTGGGGCCACGCGGCGGGATCGCCGTGGACGCGCACATGCGTAGCTCTGACCCGACGATCTACGCGGCGGGCGATATGGTCGAGGTGTTGGACACGGTCACGGGCCAACCGGCGCTGATCGCCCTAGCCGGCCCGGCCAACCGCCAGGGCCGGATTATCGCCGACCACATCTGCGGGCGTGACGCGGCCTACACCAGCACGCAGGGCACGGCGGTGGTCAAGATCTTCGAAATGACCGCCGCGATGACCGGCGCCTCGGAGCGCACGCTACGTCGGGTGGGTCGGCCCTTCGCCAAGATCACCATCCACCCCTCGGGCCACGCCGGCTACTACCCCGGCACCCAGGCGATGCAACTCAAGTTGCTCTTCGCCCCCGACGATGGGAAGGTGTTGGGTGCGCAGATCGTCGGCTACGATGGCGTGGACAAGCGGATTGACGTGCTAGCGACCGCCATCCGCTCGGGGCTGAGCGTCTATGATCTGGAGCATCTGGAGTTGGCCTACGCCCCGCCCTACGGCTCGGCCAAAGACCCGGTGAACATGGCGGGTTTCGTGGCGGCAAACTTGCTGCGCGGTGACGTGGTCGCCTGGTATGCCGAGGACTATGCCCAACTGGATCCATCCACCATCCTGCTTGATGTGCGTAGCCCGGAGGAGTTCGCGGCCTGGCACATGCCTAACGCGATCAACATCCCGCTGCCCGAGGTGCGCTCGCGCATAGGGACGATCCAGGCGATGGCGGCACGCGGGCCGATCCGGCTCTACTGCATGGTCGGCTTCCGCAGCTACCAGGCCCACCGCATCCTTCACCAGTATGGTATCGCCGACGTGGCGACCCTGTCGGGCGGCGCGAAGACCTTCCTGGGCTTCTACCGTACCAGCCTGGACAGCGACCAACTCGATCTGCCAGTCATCGTTCATGCTCCCGCTGACCTGGTGGCTGAGGCCATGCTGGATGCGGCGTGACCCGTGATGCGTAATGCGTGACCCGTGATCCGTGACCGGATCGCGATACGTCCAATCACGGATCACGGATCACGGATTATGGCAAAGGAACCACCTATGCTCCGTAACCTGTTCCGCTCCCGTCCGACCTTTGCGTCCATTTCGGTTCGCGACTTGAAGGCTAAGCTTGATGCTCACGATCCGATCATGCTCATTGATGTGCGCCAGCCCGAGGAGTTCAAGAGCGGCCATGTGGCCGGGGCGCGGTCGCTGCCCCTGCCGATGCTTGCCACGCGCCTCGATAAACTGGCGAAAGATGCGGCCATCTACTGTATCTGCCTCTCGGGTGGGCGCAGCCAGACGGCTTCCGATCTGCTTGTACGCCAGGGTTTTACCAATGTGACCAATGTGGTTGGTGGAATGAGCGCTTGGCAGCAGGCCGGTCTGCCCAGCACGCGGGGGTAGCCGACTCCAGTGGATCCCATGTCAAGTCGCACCCCCTCGAAACGCTTGACACTGGGGCCAGGGTGGTGGGCGGGGCTGAGCGGCCCCGCCCACCACCAAAGAATCGCAGATGTCGCATCCCTGGTACGGTTCGCCTCGCTAGACTTCGACCAGACAACTGGATGCGCCTTCCAGCAGCGCGTGCGACACGGCTGGTGCAACCCAGCGAGCGCAAGGCTCACTCCCCTTCGAGTAACTCCGGCACGAGGTTGTTGTTCAGCAAGAGCGGGCGCTGATCGGTCTGGGCTTGGAGCAAGTCGTGGCGGATTTGGGCCATCTCAATTAGGTGACTGCGCTCGTGTTCGACCACCCAGTTGCCTTGGTGGGTCAGCGGAATGGTGCCGAATGTGATGTGGTGGCCGGTGCGGTGCCACGCCGCTGCCGTCAGGCCACGCAAAAGGCCGAGGGTCTGTTGGCGGCTAGTTTGGAAGCTGTCGAGCAGATCGGCGGTCGGGTAGTCGAGGTAGACGGCAGCCTTTTCGAGAACTGGCGGGTGCGCGCTGGGCAAACGGGGGTTGTCGGTCTCAAGAATGAGCCAGGCCCGCTCACGGAAAACCACGTCCATATCCGTCAGATGGCCCACCAACTCCTTCAGGCTGACGGAACTGCCTACCCGGCGGACGAGCAGGTCGTCGTCGAGGTCGGCCACAAGGGCGTGCAAGGTCTGGGGGGCTTGTTCGAGCCGCCGCATGAGCGTGTTGGGGCCAAGGATGCCCATCGACTCGGCGGCGCGGAAGGCGAGAAAACCCTCGCGCACCGTGCCGCAAGTCGCACAGACAGCGGGTGCGCCCTCCATCAATTCGCCGCAGGTGCTACAAACATACAGGTCGCCTAGTTCCTCGGCAACCAGATCGCGATTCTCGGCGAGTGCTCGCGCTGCCCGACTCATCAGTTCCCGCGAAAGGGCGCTGGTTCCCGTGACCGGGCCAGTGGCGACCGTTTCCGGTTCGAGGCCAGCGAGGGCGCGCTCAATGTTCGCCCCCGTCTTCCCAACTTCGCCCAAGGCCCGAAAGGCCCGCTCGGCGCGGACACTCTTCACACTGCTTGAGGCTTCGAGCAAACGGGCGATGTTATAGCGGCGCTCACGGCGGGCTTGGGTTGCCCAGACGTGGTAAGCGGTGTAGCCCAGACTCATACTGCACAACAGACGGCGGTACTCGTGCTCGTCAAAGGTCATAAAAAGCTCCTTCGGAGCGTAGGCTAGTGCTGGTCTT
Source organism: uncultured Oscillochloris sp. (assembly GCA_903877345.1). Taxonomy (GTDB): domain Bacteria; phylum Chloroflexota; class Chloroflexia; order Chloroflexales; family Chloroflexaceae; genus CAIWXH01. The sequence continues at coordinate 2,793 of CAIRDL010000649.1, forward strand.
GATGCTGCACTAACTCGACAAGCACGCCTTGGGTACCGGCTTTGGGGTGAACGAACGCGATCAGGGTGTTGTGAATGCCGGGCCGGGGCGTTTTGTCAATCAGGGGGACGCCACGGGCCTGAAGTTCAGCGAGCGCCTCGACAATATTTTCGACGCGGTAGGCGATATGGTGAACACCCGGCCCTTTTTCGCGGAGAAACTTGGCGAAGGCGGCGTCTTCCGAGGTTGGGGCAATCAGTTCTAACAGCGTTTCGCCCAGGCGCGCAACGCCCACAGCCATGTGGCGGTCGGGCAAACTCAGCCGCTCCCACTCCGTAAGCCCGAATGCCGCCGTGTAATAGGCGATGGCTTCCTCGACATTGGCGACCGCGAAGCCGATGTGGTCAACAATTTGGAACATGACTTTCCCTTCGTAAAGGATTACGACAAGATCTCAGTAGAGACACAAAATTTTGCGTCTCTACCCCTTCAAGGCCGTGCGACCCTCCGCAAACTGTCAAGCTGGATCGAAACATGTCTAAGACACGCCTCCTCAGCAGCAATAGTATACCGCGTTGCGCCCCTTTGACACATCCCGGCGCGATTGTACAATAGAGCGACGCAAACCCCACCCTCACACTAATGTATGACAGTACGATCCGACCGTTCAACCGAGACTCTAGCGGTTCTAGCCGAGGCGACGCGCCTGCTCTACGAAGACCGTCCGCTCCATCAGCGGATGCACCGGGTCTTCGCGTTGGTGCGCGCCGCCGTGCCGTTTCGTGACGCCCGCCTGACCTGTTGGCTTCAGTCGGCGCAACCAGGCACCGTGCGTCAGCAGTACTACTCCGCTGACGGGTGGCCGTACCCCTGGGACGAAGCCCTGACCCGGCGGGTCGCGCTAGGCGGCACGCTTGATGTGCGGACGATTGTGGTGAGCAACCCGGCAGCGGGGGAGCAGCACATGCCGGTGGCGCAGGCGGCCTATCTGGGTGCGCCGATTTTTTGGGGCGGGCGGTTGTGGGGTGTGCTTGAACTGCGGGCCGAGTTCGGCGCTAATCTCGCTGGGCCACCCCAAGAACTGATCACCGCCCTGAGTGCCCAGTTGGCGATTGCGATTGCCCAGGAGGGCCATCGCTTGCCTCCGCCGCCCACCGGGGCCAGCGATGGCGAAACCCCCACCGGCCTTACCTTGGCCCCCCAACGCAAGCAACAACTCGCCGAGATTGACGAGCGCCTCGAAGCGATGCTCGACCTCCACGAACTGCTCAGCCTGCTTTTGCGCCGCGCCCTTGAGACGACTGGGGCTGAGGCGGGCGCCCTCGCTTTGGTTGACCACGAACGCGGCGAGTTGGTGCTCCAACTGGCCGAAGGCTATCCCGCCGAGCTTTGGAACGGCCTGCCCGCCCAAAGTCGGCAGCGGCTGAGTTGGACGACCGGGTTGGCGGGTCGCGCCGCTCGCCTGGGACGGGCCATGCTGGTGCGCGATGTCGCCCAAGAGCCGGGTCTTGCGCCTGCCGGGGTTGGTGCCTGCGCCGAACTGGCGGTGCCAATCAGCGTTGCGGGGCAAGTCGCCGCCGTGATCATTCTCGACAGCAGCCGCGCCCACGCTTTTGGTGAAGAAGAACTGACCTTCGTGCGGGCGCTTTGTGCCCAAGCGGCGCACCCGCTCAGTCGCGCCTTGCACTACCAGGAAGCGCTGGAGAATGCGAATTATCTGGGCCAAGTCTTCGCCTACTTGCCCACTGGCCTCGCGCTCCTCGACAGCAACGGCAAAGTGCTACGCGCCAACCCGGCTTGGACCAATCTTTGGGGCTTGAACGGCCAACACAGCCGCACCCCGTTCCACGTCAGCCTCGACCTCGTGGAAATCCTGCTGCCCCGCCTCCAAGATCCGCTCCGCCTCACCGAGTTCTGCACCAACGGCCAACGCACCCCCGCCGAACCTCAGTCCCAACGGGTGCGCCTAAGCAAGCCCACCCAGGAACTCCTGATCCTCTCGGTGCCGACCCGCGACAGTCGCCAACAGATCAGCGGGCGGCTCTGGGCCGTTACCGACGTGACCCGCGAGGGCGAGGCCGACCGGATGAAGAACGAGTTTGTCTCGACGGTCAGCCACGAACTCCGCAC
>CAIRDL010000650.1 GCA_903877345.1 uncultured Oscillochloris sp.
CATCAGTCATGGTTGGCCTCCGGTTGAATCGGAAACAGGGGCGTAACCAGGGGTGTGCCGTAGACGGGATGGCTGCCGACCGCCACCGGCACGCCGTAGGCACGGGCAAGGAGTCCGGCGGTGAGGACTTCGGCGGGTGCGCCCAAGGCGAGCAGCCGTCCGTTCGCCAAGAGCGCCACGCGATCCGCCACCAGGGCCGCTTGGTTAAGATCGTGGAGCGTCACGACGACGGTGAGGCCATCATCGTGCGCCAAACGGCGTGCCAAGTCAAGGACGGCGACCTGATAGCGCAGATCGAGCGCGGCGGTGGGTTCGTCAAGCAACAGCGCACGCGGCTCTTGGGCCAAAGCGCGGGCGAGAATGGCGCGGCGCTGTTCGCCACCCGAAAGGGCCGCGAGGGGCCGGTCGCGCAGACTGGTGACGCCCGCCCGCTCCATCGCCCGTTCGACGGCCACGCGGTCAGCAGGCGTGAGCGGCAGCAGCCAACCGCGACTGGGTGCCCGCCCCAAGGCGACCAGTTGCGCGACGGTCAGCGGTGAGTGGATGCCGCCTTGCGGGGCCAACGCGACCATGCGGGCCGCAGCGCGGGGCTGGATCTGCCACACCGGACGACCGGCGAGCAGCGCAACGCCGCCCGATGGGCGCAAAATGCGCCCCAAAGCGCGCAACAGCGTCGTCTTGCCGGCACCGTTGGGGCCAATCAGCGCCAACACTTCGCCGGGGCGAACCGCGAGACTAACGGTTTCAACCACTTGGTGCCCCCCGAGGGTGCAGCTTAACTCACGGGCCTCAATGGCGATGCTCATGAACGGCCTCCTCGGCTAAGTAGCCAGAGAAAGAATGGGCCGCCGATCAGGGCGGTGACGACGCCGACTGGCAATTCAATCGGCGCGATGAGGCTGCGGGCGACGCTGTCGGCGACCAGCAGCAGCAGAGCGCCCACGAGGGCGCTGGCGGGAATGAGGCGGGCATGGTCTGAGCCGCAAATCAGGCGGGCGATGTGCGGCGCGATCAGGCCGACGAAGCCGATGATGCCACCCGCCGCGACTGCCGCTGCGGTCGCCAGACTCGCCGCCGCGACGATGGCGGCCCTGGCGCGTCCCAGAGGCAAGCCCAGGCTGCGTGCGGTCTCCTCGCCCGACGCCAAGGCGTCAAGCGGGCGCGCCAGCAGCCAGACGGTTCCCAGGCCCAGCAACAGCGGTGGCCCGCTTGTCCACAGGTGCGGCCAACTGCGCCCAGAAAAACCACCGAGCAGCCAGGCGAAAATCTCGATCAGTTGCTGGCCGTGAAAAAGCATCAGCAGCGAGACGAGGGCCGAGAGGAGTGTGCTGAGGGCGGCACCCGCCAACAGCAGCGCCGTCGCCGTGTCGCCGCCACTCGCCCCAGCCACCGTGTAGACGACCAGCACCGCCAGGATGGCTCCGGTGAAAGCGGCCACGGGAATTGGGACGGCGGGCCACGGGCCTTTGGTGCCGGTGACAATCGCCAGGGTTGCGCCAAGGGCCGCCCCGCCGGAAGCGCCAATCACGAACGGGTCGGCCAGCGTATTGCGGAACAGTCCTTGGAACGCCGCCCCCGCCGCCGCTAGTCCTGCGCCACTCAGCGCAGCCAGCAGGGCGCGGGCGAGCCGCAAATCCCAGACGATGGTCACGTCGGCGGGGCGCAGCGCCGGGTCGCTGGGGGTCAGAAGCGCCCGCAGCACCCGTTCCGGTGCCAGATTGACCCCGCCGACGCCAAGACTGACGAGCAGCACGACCGCGAGGCTGCCCGCCAACAGCGGTGCCCAGACTAGCGGTGAGTGCAGCGTGACGCGCATCAAGGAAACAGTTTGGGATAAAGGGTTTTCGCCA
>CAIRDL010000651.1 GCA_903877345.1 uncultured Oscillochloris sp.
GTCATTGGCGACGAAGTGGGCCTGCGCCCCGAAGTAGCGGGCCACCACGCGGTGGGCCAACTCGTGCAACAGAAAGCCGATTCCCGTGGTCACGGCGGCAACAGCGAGGGCGTACAGGAAGTTCAGGCTGAAGATTTGCCCACCCAGCACAGAAATAGCGAAGGCCAGTGAAGTGCCAGCCCACGCCTTGAGCAGTTCGACATTATCGTTGCGCCCAAAGAGGCTCGCCTCATCAGTTGGCGTCGAGAACATATCGCGCACAGTCGCTCCTAGTTCAGATCGGCGGGCGGTACAGCCTCCTCCGCATTGTAGCACAACGGACTGCGCTGCTTTTCACGCACCGAAGCGTTACTACGCCGTGACCCACAAATTACGCTTCGTTGCCTATACTCGCTCGTACAAAACCTTGGCCGCTCTGTTAGGAGCCTGCGATGAACGCGACTGTCCCCCACCACGACCTTGTTCGCCGCGCTCAGGCCGCCGATCCGCACGCCATCACGACCATCTACGAGCACTACGCCCCGGGCATTTTCCGCTACGCTTACTACCGGGTTGGCGATGTCGAACAGGCCCGCGACATTCAATCTGAGGTTTTCCTGCGGATGCTCGAAGGGCTTGGCCGTTACGAAGACCGGGGTTGGTCCATCGGCGCGTGGCTCTACCGGATCGCCCACGCCCGCACCGTTGACGTGCTGCGCCACCGCGACCGCCACCCGGCGACCTCCCTTGACGAATGGGACGCGGCGGTTGATGGGCCGGACGAGAGTCTGGCGGGCATGGCCGACCAGAGTACGCTGAAACGGGCGTTGGCCCAACTTTGTCCGGCGCAGCGCCGCGTGTTGCTGCTACGCCACGTTTACGGCCTCACGCTTGATGAGACAGCGCGCCAGTTGGGGCGCACGGTCGGCTCGATCAAAGCGCTCCAGCACCGCGCCCATGAGCGCATGACCCAGTTGCTGCAAGCCGAGGAGCCGGAACGGTTTGGTTAAGTTTCAGCGCCGCTTCAGCACATCCACTAACTGGGTGAGTGAAAGGGCGGAAGGCACCCGTGGGGGCGCTTTGGGCGTACCGCAGAGCAGCAGTCGGTGGCTCGGGTGCAAGTACCAGTCGGCCTGCCCGTCAACGCGCTTCAGATCGTGGTAGATGGGTTCCAGATCAACACACGAGCGGTGCTGCGCGGCGACGCCCATAAAGCCCTGGCGGTCGCGGTAGGCGTAGAGCACCGCTCCGTGACGATAGGCCAACTTACTCGATCCACCGTCGTCGCTCGCCATCGCAATCCCGAGACCCCAACGGGTCTGAAACTCGACGCGCCGTTGGAAAGCCCGTTCGAGACGTAGGGTGCGCTGCTCGTGTTCGTACCAAGCGTCGAGGTTGGGTAGCATCGCCTGGGCGACGTGGAAGGGCTTATTAGGAAAGAGGGCGTTGTAGCCGGCAATCAGGTCGGTAATATTGAAAAAAACCGGCTGCTGTCCCTGCAACGCCTCAGCGTGATCAATGCGCGTCACCTGCTCGACCAAGCGGCTTAGCGCCGCGTCACCGGGTACCACTGCGCGGCGCACCAACTCGGCGGCACTGAGGGTCGCATCAGCGGTGTGGTGATGATCAAAGCGCCCCCCGCCGGTATCAACATGGATGATCGCCGGGTCGGCGTCGGGCGGCTGATCGTGGAACGTGCGGCCCGCCGGAACAAACTCGAGGTCAGCCGCAGTGGCCCCGCCAAAGCGCACCAAAATCCAGATCGCAACCAGACAATCAAGATCAGGTGCTAGATGGCCGACAATGACAATTGAAGAAGCCAAGCGCGGTCTGCTCGCATTCTAGGAGCTAGGATGAATCTTTGAGGGCGCAAGTATAACAAGATGTACCGTTGGGCGTCAATGAAAGCGGACACTTCGAATCCGCTGCTGCGCGCCCTGGCCGGTGGTCGGCGTGAGTTGGTTTGAGGCGGTGGCCTATTGCCGCTGACTGAGTAAGCAGACCGGCATTGAATTTCGGCTGCCGAGTGAGGCTGAAATCGTGACCTGGATCTGGCTGGCGAGCGGTCGGAGATAGGCAAGCGGTGCGGCCCACGGCGCGGGTGTCCTAGTGATCGGGCCAAGATCGCTCTCTTTTTTACCGAGCCGGTCTGAGTAGATACCTGCCTGCCTCTCTACCTCATACAGTGCGACGCGCTCGGTGCGTTGGAGGGTCGGGCTCACCACGCGGTAGTAGTCGCGGCGCTCCATCCCCATCCACTCACCGATGAGGTGCATCGCCTCATCCGGTGTTTGAAGCGCCTCTGGGGCGTCGATCACCAGGCAATCTACCATCGAACTACCGCCCCGACTTTCGCGGTTCACTTTGACTGGTTCAATATGGCAGCTTCCACGTGGGAACCCATAGCGCTGCTCCAGAGTGCGGAGGAAGCTCTGGCGTGTTTCAAATTCGGCTAGTGCGGTTAGATGTTCGATGATATCAACCGGCGATGGCGTGTCGTAGGGGTAGGCATCGGCGAGGTGGAGCCAGATTTCCTCGATCACCGCTTGGGTCACCATGCCGCTATGCTGATTCAGGAAGGCCCGCCAGAAATCGCGAAGCATCAGGTGCTCTTCAGTCTTGTTTTGGCGCTTGGCCCAAGTTGCGGCGTCCACCAGGGTTGCGAGTAGGATTGAGACGGTGTAGTGCTCGCGCAGTTGAGCTTCGATCTGGCTACGCACTTCTGTGCTCGTCTCGCTCAGGCAGCCGGGTGTATCTGCACCGCCCCAGAAGGAGTGCCAGATACGGACAAGTGCGGCGATCAGCATGTCGGCATCAACCCACTCTTTCAGCCAGATGCGCCACAGGATGTGTGAGAAGATAATCTGGTTGAGGGCCAGCACTTCGACCCCAACCAGCGCACGAAACTCCGGATGCTCGACGCCGCGTAGGTAGCGCTGGATGAAGGCCTTGAGGATCCGTTGGGTGCGCTGGGCCTGGCTCCGTGACCGGGTCATCGGTGCCAGTTCTTCGGCCTCCAGTTCCTCCTCAGTCAGATCAGTCGTCGCCACCAGCGCTGCGGCCGTGGTCGCCGGTGTCGCCTGGGTGGCACGATCAAGCAGGTCGAGAAAATGGCTGGCGATTGCACTCAGGATCACCTGTAGCCGGGTGCGCCCCGTGCGCCCGTCACCGCTGCGGATCCCGCGCAGATACTGCTGGATGCGGGGGTGGTGGCGGAGCATCGCGTAGTCAATATCGGCATAGCTCAGGTGTATGTCCTCGCCATCCGGCGTTGTGCTCGGCAGGGCGGGCTTTCCGGCGGCCTGCCAGACACTCCGTTGATCAAATACCAGCGTGTTGTCGAGCAAACTCAGCAGGGACTCCAGTTCGTGATCGTCGAGGTCGAGCCCGCCGATCCGGTTGAGGGTGGCAGCATCGGCGGTGACCTCCAGGGCAGCATCGAGCGTGGCTGTGTTACAGACAAAGACGGGGTTGCTCTCGGTGCCATCGGTAAGCCGAATGCGCAGGGCCACGGGTCGCTCGAATATGGCCGCAGCTTCCGGGGGGAGGGTGCAGGTGATCACTTGTCGCTCGGCCTGGATCCGCTGGGCCGAATGTGCATGATTCCCCAGGATATAGCTGGCCTCGGCGAGGTCGGGCCGAGTGTTGCGATCCTCAATCCGCAGGCGGGCACCGTCCCAGGCGGCAGCGGTCAGGATCCAGGCTGCGACCTCGTGTGTGGCCGGTTCAGGCTTCTGATAGCTCACCTCAAGGCTCTGCACCTGATCGACCGGGGCCGCGATCTCCAGGTCGGCAAGCAGGTGATCGAAGGCGTCACGTGGGCCGCTCATCAGGTTTGCGAGTTCGATGTTGCCCTGCGGGTCAATCAGGGTCAACGCGACCTGGGAGAGGTTCGCCGAGCCCTGGAGGCAGATCGCCCGGGCGGCCTGTTTGATCAGATACAGCTTGGCGTGAAGATATGGATTGCCATCGGCACGCTGCACCGGCCGGATTTGCGCCGCCCCACCATAGGCACCAAGAACCTTCTCCAACGCGGCAGGGCTGATTGATGTCTGTTTCGGTTGAATCAGTACGCTGACTCTGGCCGGGCGTAGGCGCTTCAGCATCTGCGCTAGGGCAACGCACTCCTCATCGTAAAACGGGCTGAGCACCACCAACTCCTCAACCGGATCATCGCCGACCTCGACCCGCAGCTGCTGGAGCAGGCTCTGGGTTAAGTTGTGCCGCACCGGGCCTGAGGCCCCAGACTGAGCGGGGATCAGCCAGGGCGTTTCGGTAAACAGCACCTGGAGGTAGCGCTCCGCGCTCTCGCTCAGGTAGCGCCGCACCATCAGGCCATCGAGAAGATCGCGCACCCCGGAGAATGCTTCGCGCTGCGCGGGATTTGCGGCGCTATAGGCGTAGCTGGTAAAAAGCTCGCCCCCGGAGGCATAGCCCTGCATACTCAGGTTGCCGCTGCCAATCAGCAGTCGGCCTGCGGTCGCGTTGGTCAGCAGGATGAGCTTGGCGTGGGCAGCTCGCGGCGCGAAGATACCTTCGGCCACGTAGCGCTGGTTGAAGTAGCGTGCCAGCCCGTTCTGTTGGTACAGCGCGCAGGCGTCGAGAAAGTGTTGCCCATCACCAAGGATAATCCGGTTGCGGCAGCGCGACGATACCTCGCGCAGCAAGGTCTGCTCAAAGAAGGGCAGATCCATGCCGTAGGTCAGAATGAGCAGGTGCTCCCAGGGGCCGATGAATTGTTCGGGGAGAGGCAGTTCACTCATTGCAGATCTCCCTCGCGCAGCAGCCGCTCGCCGTCAGCGGTGAGCGGGTGGCTTTCGGCAAGGAAATCGCCACAGAGGCCCAGCTCGTGAAGGGTTGTGCTCAGCGCGTCGAAGCGCGAATCATTGAAGGTGAGCGAATTGTAGAGCTGGACAAAGCGCAGCCGGTTGCCCTCGCGCTGGAAGCGGAAGGTGTTCTCCGGCAGCTTGCTCGTGGCGACAAGCAGGTGCTGCAGGATGATGTACTCGTCGTAGATCCAGCGGGCGAAGTCGGCGAGGGTCAGGGCCTGCTGCTCCAGCTTGCGGTGCAGAGTGCGGACGAACCCATCCAGGCTGAGACGACCATCGGCGCCCATGCGGGCAATGGCCCACTCCGGAGTCAGCCAGGTAGTCGGCTGTCCAAAGCGGAGGTAGATCAGCATCAGTATGCCGAGCATGGCCGGAACGAAGAGGCGCGCATCCTTCGCGGCCCCATCATCGGCCAGCCGGTAGAGGATGTGCTCGCAGATGGGCGGCTCGAGCGTGCAGCGGGCGTCAAAGTCATCCGCGCTGGCCCCGACGGTCGCACGCAGCCAGGCAAGGTAGCGGTTCAGGCTGGATTGTGGGCCGAGCTCGGGTGTAGCGATGCTCGCGGCTTCGGCGACGGCGTCGAACGACAGCAGCGTATCGAGGTGCTGCCAGAAGGTGTTGATCGGGATGGGACGCAGATCGCCGTGTGTGGCGATCCCCCAGTCGCAGAGGTAGATCCAGAGGCCATTTAGGGCAAAGGCGTAGTACTCACGCGCCTGATAGAGCCGCCAGCGGCGATAGGCGTCGGCCACGGGCGCACCAGGCTGGTAGGTCGCACCATCGAGGGTAGCACCATAAAACACGAGTTGCCGGAATACATCCTGGGAGACTTTTACGCCCTCGGTCTGGGTAGCAATGTCGAGGAAGAGGCGCAGCGTAGCCCGCCGGGCCGCAGCGGCCTGCTGCTCACCGCCGTGGAGAAAGATATTCAGCAGGAGCTCGTGATCCGGTGCATCAGGGCGCTGCAATTGGCACAGGCAGGCGGCGTGGATATACTCGCGTATAACATCAATCGGCACATCCCGCTCGGGATGGGCGAAGTACTCGCGATAATACTGCGTGTGCTGGACGGCACGGCGATAGGCGGCGGCGAGCCGCTTTCCCTGCTCAGACGGTACATCAACCGGGTAGGGCAGCGGCTTTGGCCCGCCCGGGTAGATCACCCCGAGCTCCGCCATCACCGAGCGGTAGTACAGCCCGTAGCCGCCCAGGTCGCTCTTGATGTAGTGAAACATCGGGTCATAGGTCGGCAATGCCTGGAGCGCCAGCCCCGAGGTCTTTTGTGAGCCAACAATCGTGACAACCCGCTCGTGCTCGGGCTGCTGGCAGAGGTGCGCGCCGATGGAGAAGATGCACTCGTGCGGGCGGTAGAAGGCCGAGAACGCCTTATCGCTACGCGGAAGATCGCGCTGCCAGTACTCATCAAGCAGAAAGGCGTAGAAGCTGAAGTAGCGCGGGTGGATCGTCAGCACGTTGATGCCGGGCGAGAGGGAGGGAAGAATCTGATCGGAAGAGACGCTGCCAAGGCCCAGGTGATCACGCCCGACCTTGGCAGCGAACATCCGCTCGATCCACTGCGGCTGAGCGCTAGTAGCCATAGATTCCTTCCTGGATGTGGCTGTGCCCACCGGCGATTGACACTGGGACAGAAGATGAGCGCAGCATGGTGAAAGCTGCTGTCGTCCAGGGAAGGCGTTAGAACAGAGAGACAGCGTACCATGCGCGATACCGAGAACCCACCTGTATGCCTGTCCATGTCACATCACCGAAACACGCTTCAGTGCTTTGGCGAGCAACGTCATGCCGATGGCGCTGCTGAGGCCGACGAAGGCGAAGGTGAGCCAAGGCAGGGCCGGTTGGCCGTTGGCACGGGCTGCGTCGGCCATCAGCCCGCCCGCCGCGTTGCCCAGGCTGCCGCCGAAGGCAAGAGCCAGCGAACTAACGCCAAAGTAGGAACCCAAGGCGCGCTTGTCGGCCAGCGCTGCCGTAACGCTTTGCTGCGTCGGGGTTGCCAACAAGGTGCCGAGGGTAAAAAGCACCACACAGCCCGCGAGCATTGACACAGTGGTCGCAGTAGCCACGAGTCCTAGGCCCAGCGCCATTAGGACGAGGCCGCAAATGAGCAGCGGCAGTGGGCGGAGGTAGCGTTCGGCGAAGCGGAGGATCGGGTATTGGAAGAGGACGGTTAGCCCGGCGTTCAGGGCGTAAATCGCCCCCACCGCGTCACTGTTGCCCGTCAGACGTTCCGCCGCTAGGGGCAGACTCAGGGTGATTTGCACCCACATGAACCAGTATCCCGTCATGAGCAACGTAAAGGTCAGGAAGATGCGATCATGCAGGGCCAGCCCCAGCCCATAGCCGATGGGCTGTTTGTCTTGCGCCAGCTTGAGCGGCGGCATGAGCAGAACGACGCCGCAAATCGCCGTGAAGCAAACCGCCGCCGCCAGCGCCACGGTCTGGAAGTTCAGCCGCAGCAGCAGCGCCCCGAGCAGGGGGCCGAGGGTCATGCCCATACCGCTGGCAACCCCATTGAGCGAGAAGAAGCGCGCCCGGTTCGTCTCGTCGGTTAGGGTCGCCATCGCCGCCCGACTTGGGGCGTCGAAGAGTGCGCCGCCCAGGGCGGAGAGCGCCATCGCCAGGAAGAGCAGCCCCGGCGTGTTCGCGTAGGCGAGGCAGACGAAGCCCACGGCGCGCACCAGCACCCCCACGCCAATGAGCAGCCGCACCCCAATGCGGTCGGCCAGCATCCCGCCGCCAAGGGTAAGCCCTTGTTGGAGCAATTGCCGCATGGCGAGCGAAAGCCCCACGGTCGCGACGGTGAAGCCGAGTTGTTCGACATAGACGACGGAGACGAGGGGGATGACCATGAAGAAGCCGCCGTACATTAGGAAGGTGGTCGCCAAGAGGGCGAGCAATCCACGACGGCGCGCCGAGGGACTAAGCTGCATGCTGCTCCAAGACCGGACGACGGCGTGAGGCGTGAGGCGTGAGGCGTGACCCGTGACCCGTGATTGGTCAGGGTGCGGCCCGGTCACGGATCACGCAGCACGCGTCATTTCCGCATCCCTAAAATCTCGCCTAATGTACCACAGGATCGCAGATCAGCACCGCCGGACGACCAGCGACATGGGTCAGGACAACGACAAGGGGCCGTTCGCCGTTACCGCTCAACTGACGGGCCAGCGTATCGGGGTCAAGCGGGGAGCCACGCTTCTTCACCGTCACGCTACCGACGTCGAGGCTACGTAACCGCGCCCGCAGTGCTTTTAGGTTGAAGGGCAGCCATGCAAGCACCGGCCACACGCGGGCGAACGGCGTTGCGGTGTGCCACGGGGCCGTCAAGTAGGCGATCTGTGGGTCGAGTTGGGCCGCGTCTAGTTGTGCGCCCAGATCGGTTACAAGGCCCGCCCGAATCACGGCGGGGTCGGGTTCGTAAAGAAAAGCCATTGGCGGGCGAAGATAGGTCGCTGGCGGCGATCCGGCGGGGTTGGCGACCAAGGTGTCTACGGTGAGGTGCCCGTCGGCACGGCACTGGAGCACTGTCGCCCGGCGGGTCGTCGTTGCCAAGGGGCCGCACCAGAGCGTTGCCTCTTTCAGTTCGCCGTTGAGCGCGACAAACTCAACTTCTACTTCAGTGGGTAGTTCGGCCCAAGCCACACCAGGGCTAAGTTTGACCGCCAAGGCAGGCGTCTGGGCACGCCAACTGAGGACGTGGGCGAGCGGCGGTGCGTAATCAGCAACACTGAAACGGCGCTGTCCGTCGGCCCTGCGTCCGGGGTCACAGAAGAGTGCTTCGGCCAAGGGCGGCGGTGTGCTCAACAGATCTTGCTGGTGCGTGACGATCTGCGGGGCAAAGCCCAATGCCTCGGCGTTCGCACGACACATAGCGAGCCGCAACGGATCGTGATCTACCGCCGTCACCGTCATCCCGGCGGCGGCGAAGGCGAGCGCGTCACCGCCGACCCCACAGCAGAGGTCGGCGAGGTGGTGGTAATTACCTGTTGCGAAGCGGGCGGCGCGCTGAGTTGCCACGGGGGCGGCGCTGGCCTGTTCGAGCGCCTCGCGGGTGAAGTAGAGGTGGTCAGCCTGAGGGAACTTCGCCCGGGCGTGGCGGCGCAACAGGGCCATTTCGAGGGCGGCGCGGGCCCGTTCGGGCGTGACGTGCCGCCGCAACCGCTCAACCTCGCGCAGGGTGTCTGTCGCGGACACCTCACGCATAGCAAGCTCGGCCAACAGGGCTTGGCCCTCAGCGGTGAGTAACCAGTGCAGGGTTGTGAGTTCCACATTCACCGTCGGTGCAGGTGCCGCATCGTAGCGGCTAGGCGGCGATCGGCTTGCGACCCGACCGGCATGGTGGCATTATGACGCAGAGAGACCTCCTGCGATCATGGGTTTATTTCTTATCCTCATATAGCAATCCTATTGAGGTTGTCGCGTGGAGTCGAGGCTTTAGCCGAATAGAACCGCCTGAAGGCTCGACTCCTTTTCACAACCTGGATAGGCTTGCTATAA
>CAIRDL010000652.1 GCA_903877345.1 uncultured Oscillochloris sp.
ATTCGCAGGTACTTGACAGTTCGGGCAAATGCAGGGCGTCCTGTTGCACAAATCTGCAATCTACAATCTACAATCTGCAATCTAGAACCTTTAGCCGTCAAGGAACGTCCGCAGCACCCGATGATATTCCTCGGGACGCTCGATCATTGGGAGGTGGCCGCAGTGATCAATCCAGACGAGGCGGCTGTTGGGGACGAGGCGGGCGACCTCCGGGGTGCCTGCTGGTGGCATGATATTGTCTTGGCGAGCGCCGATCACCAGCGTTGGACAGCGGAGGGCCGCCAGCGACGTATTGATGGCGGGGTCGCCTGCCCCGGCGGCGGTTTCCAGTGCGGTGCGCTGATCCATCCGCAGGAAATCGGTCACGGCCTCTTGCAACAGAGCGTCGTTGGCGGGAATGCGGTAGAAGAAGCGCGAGCCAACGGTGCGATAAAGGGGCCGCACGCGAGCCATCCACGGTCGGCGCAGGGCCATCCAGACGGCGAGAATCTTATGCACCTGCGAGACGATCCGGCGCTCACGTTCGCTGCGGAAGGTGCTCATACAGGTGAGGACGAGGCGGCGCACGCGGTCTGGGTAGCGGGCGGCGACATAGGTAGCGACACTGGCGGTGAAGGAATGGCCGTTCAAGTCAAACTGGGTGAAGCCCATCGCATCGGCGAAGGCGATCACCAGTTCCGCCATCCGGTGGGGTGAGGCGTCGCCCTTGAGCGGGGGCGACTGGCCGAAACCGGGCAGTTCGGGGGCCAAAATGTGCCGGTCGCTGCCGAGGGCCGCGAGGGTGGGGCGCCAGTAAGACGACGAGCCGCCCCAACCGTGGAGGAGCAGCAGCGGCACATGCTGGCCGCCTGCTTCCCCCGCTTGCCGGTAGAAGACCGGGCTATCCCAAATACTCAGGGGGCCGTGCAGTCCGTTGGTTGTGGCTTGGGCGGGAAGTGCGTTCATAAAATTGTCTGCATACCTAGGGTTCAGGGCGTAGAGACGCGATATTTTGTGCCTCTACCGCTTCGGGCGCATGCGGCCCCTTGCCGACAGTTTGGGTTGACACCGGGGCCTATTATAACATCCGTTGAACGGCGGGCTCTAGCAGTCCTAAGTTTGGTTGTGAAGAGGAGTCAAGGCTTTAGTCGGCTGAAGCCTCGACTCCTCTTCGCGACCTGGATAGAACTGCTATATTTGACGGGCCGCGTAAGCCGTCTACAATACCTTGCACCGTTGTCCGCCCGAAGTAGCTGAAACGAGGCCCGCCGTGGCTTTCTCTTTCGACCAAGTGGTGCCGCGCCGGGGCACCGGCAGCGTTAAGTGGGATTTGTACCCCGCAGATGTGCTGCCCATGTGGGTCGCCGATATGGACTTCGCCTCGCCCGAACCGGTGCTGCAAGCCCTCCAAACGCGGGTCGCCCACGGCTTCTTCGGCTACCCGGCCCACGCGCACCAGCTCGCCGAGGTGATCTGTGAACGCATGGCGCGGCTCTACAACTGGCCCGTCACGCCCGAACAGATCAGCTTTCTCCCCAGTTTGGTCTCCGGTATCAACTTGGTGTGCCGAGCGGTGGGCGCACCAGGCGACAGTGTGCTCACGCTCACGCCAGCCTATCCGCCTTTCCTCAGCGCACCGGGCTTGCAACAGCGCCAATGCGACATGGTGGCCCTCACTCCCGTCGTCCAGGGCCAGACCCTCAGCTACACGCTTGATTGGGACGCGCTAGAAGCGGCCTTTCACGAACGCACGCGCCTCTTCCTGCTCGCCAGTCCGCAGAATCCGGTTGGCGCGGTGTATGACCCCGCGACCCTTCACCGGATGGCCGAACTCTGTTTGCGCCACCAAACGGTGATCTGCGCCGACGAGATCCACTGCGACTTGCTCTTGGGGGCGAGCCGTCACACGCCGTTGGCCGCGCTTGACCCCGAGATTGCCGCGCAAACCATTACGCTGATGGCCCCGAGTAAGACCTTTAACCTGCCGGGCCTTGGCTGCGGTTTCGCCATTGTTGGCAACCCCGATCTGCGGAAGGCGCTTGAACAAGCGCAAGCCGGCATTGTGCCCCATGTGAACACGCTGGGTCTAGTGGCGGCGCAGGCGGCCTTCGCGTCAGGCGAACCGTGGCTGACCGACCTCCGTGCCTACCTGACGGCCAACCGCGACTTCCTGGTGCGCTACGTGGCCGAGCACATGCCGCAGCTCCGCACGACCGTGCCGGATGCGACCTACCTGGCTTGGCTCGACTGCCGTGAGGCGGGGCTGCCGGGCAGTCCGTACAAGTTCTGGCTTGAACAGGCCAAAGTCGCGCTCTCGGACGGAGCCGTTTTCGGCGCGGGCGGCGCAGGCTTCGTGCGGCTCAACTTCGGCTGCCCGCGCTCACTGCTTGAAACGGGCCTTACGCGGATGCGGGATGCGCTGGCCCAGGCGCTTGGCTAGGGGGCAGGGGTCAGCCGTCAGCGGTCAGCGGTCATAACTCCAAGTTGCAAACCTCCGGCGGGTATGGTATCATCGGCCCGTGTGAAGGCGGGTAGCTCAATTGGCAGAGCAGCGGCCTCCAAATCCGCAGGTTGCAGGTTCAATTCCTGTCCCGCCTGCCACCCTTCCTACAAATGGACGAAAAAACAGGCGTATCCGCGAACGTGGAGACGCCTGTTCGTTTCCGGGGGCGTGACGGAGCCCGGCTGAACGTGGCGCTCTTGAAAAGCGCAAGGCTGCAAGGCCTCGTGGGTTCGAATCCCACCGCCCCCTCCACGTACTTCTGCTCTACTCGGTACGCGCTGGCCCAGATGATTGCAATGTAGATTAAGAGGGTGCCTTTCATGGCCCAAACACGGTTAGTTATCGCGGACGATGAGTCCATCATCCGCATGAATCTTAAAGAGACCCTCGTCGGTCTCGGCTACCTCGTCGTTGGCGAGGCTGGTGATGGCGTCAGCGTGATTAATCTTTCCCGCGAGCTACGCCCCGATTTGGTGCTGATGGATATTAAGATGCCCAAGCTCGATGGCATCCAGGCCGCTAAAATCCTCACCGAAGAGAAAATCGCCCCGGTGCTCCTCCTCACCGCCTACTCCGACCGCGAATTGGTCGAACGCGCCAAGGAGGCCGGGGTCGTCAATTATGTCGTCAAGCCCTTCCGCGAGGCCGAACTTTTGCCCGCGATCGAGATTGCAATGGCTCGCTACCAGGAGTTCCTTGAACTCGATAAGCATATCGCCGATCTCAAGGAAACCCTCGATACCCGCAAGCTCGTCGAACGCGCCAAGGGCATTCTCATGGACACGCAGGGGCTCAAGGAGGCGGAAGCCTTCCGCAAGATCCAGCAACTCTCAATGAACACCCGCAAGTCCATGAAGGAGATCGCCCAGGCCATTCTTTTGGCCAACGAGATCTAGGTTCTGCGGTGGCCGAGCAACCACAGCCCCCTGCGCCCATTGCTCCGCCGCCCCCTTCATCCCAAGGCCCTGCGGCCGCGATCCCTTTTGTCCTCACGGCGGTCGCGGCTCTTTGCTTGAGTCTTTTGGTGCAAGCGCTCCTCCCGCCCCGCCTGCCGGTTGCTTTGCCCGCCACGCCGTCCCCACCGTCGCTCAGTGCTCCCTCCCCCACTGAAGCCCCAGCTCTCCCCATGCCCGGCACCACCGCCACGCCACTTCCCGCCGAAGGCGTGCTGCGCCTCAATCTCCTCGACCTCCAAGCCCAAAATCGCCAACTCTGGAGCGCGCTCTATCTCCTGCGGGCAGTGGCCCAGCTTGACGATGCCCTCGTCGCCCTCCAGGCAAATGATCTGGACGAAGCCGACGGCCTTCTGCTTACCGTCTATCGCTCACTCGACCGAGCTTATGCCTTTAGCGCCGAGCAGGAGAAAGGCCCGATTGACGCCTTTCGGCTTCAGATCAGCCAAATCCGCGATGACATGCACCTGCGTCCCGAGGGTACCGAACGCCGCTTGCGCCAGATCCGCCGCCTGGTACTCAGCTTGGTTGATGAAGGCGGCTAGAGGCGGGCTTTTAGATTCACAACGAGACGTTAGGCCATTGCTCAATCCAGCTTGACAGTGTAGCCAAACGCACCGCGTCCTGCTGCGGCAAACCTGTAATCTACACGCTCCATGCGTGCTAGAATTGACAGCAACAGGGTTCGTAGCAACGTTATCGCTGGAATGAGGTTGCCCCATGAGTACTGAAATCGTCACCCGCTCGCTCGACCCGAGTTGGAGCTACGTGCGCTGGTCGCAGTTGCCCGAGGACGGCAATCGCTACGAGGTGATTGATGGGGTGTTGTATATGACCACCGCGCCGAGCTACTTCCACCAGTGGATCATCCGCCAGATTGTGTTTGTTCTTGCTGAGCAACTTGACCGCCCTGGCATTGGCCTCACTACTTGGTCGCCCATTGGCTTGCTGATGCCGGGCTGCGATCCTGTGCAGCCGGATATTGTGGTGGTGCGGACAGAGGATCGTGGCATCATCTACGACCGGCGAATCAACGGCGTGCCGGCCCTGATTGTCGAAGTGCTCTCGTCCTCGAATGCAGAAAAAGATACTGAAATCAAGCGGGGCGCGTACGCACGGGCCGGTCTGCCCGAGTACTGGATCGTGCGTCCGGCGGAGCGTGATGTGTTGGTGCTGAGCCAACCCGAGCCGGTCAGTGGGCTGTTTCTCCAGTCGGTTAGGGTGCCCCCGGACGGCACCTTGCACGCCGCGACGCTGCCTTTGCAGGCCGTCATTGCTGGCTTCTTCGCCGGGTCGCCGGACGAAACGCTGTAGGTACGGGAAGGAACACCGATGAGCGCCGATATTCTCCCGGTTGTCGGGCCAGTCGCCCAACTCGCCTCACCATCCGGCGGGCACTGGACGGTTGCCGATTACGCGCAGTTGCCGGACGATGGGCCGCGCTACGAGCTTTTGCATGGAGATCTCCGCATGGCCCCCGCACCGAACATTGGGCATCAGACGACAGTTGTACGGATCATCCATTACTTCTTTTCCTACATTGAGGCGCAAGGTCACGGACGAGTCTTTACCGCGCCAATTGACGTTGAGTTGAACTCCAACACCTTGGTGCAACCTGACCTGGTCGTGATTTTGCAGGGGAGTGCTGCCATTATTACCGAGCAACGCATCGTTGGGCCACCCGATCTCGTGGTCGAAGTAGTCTCACCCAGCACCGCCAGCTACGACCGGCGCGAGAAGCGTGACGCCTACGCCGCCGCCGGGGTGCGCGAATATTGGCTGGCCGATCCCGCCAGCCGCACCGTTGAACTGCTGACCCTGGACGGGGCTGTGTACCGCTCCGAACACGTTTACCGGGGCCAAGCTGTCATGCCCAGCACCGTCATTCCTGACTGGAATGTGGCGACGGAGCGCTTGTTTGGCTGATGCCGCCAGACTCACCTCATCGGGCATCAGACGCCCATTTGACAGATTACTACCCTCGCGGTATACTCCGACCTCGTGAGGACGGACGCCCCTAACCGGGCGCTCCAGGACAACTGAGGGGGCGACAGTACGGCGCAGCGCTTCGGCCTGCTCCGTCTTTTTTCGCCCGCCCCGCCGTACTTTACCAACTGATGCGTGCATAGAGAAGATTCGTCAATCGTCTCTCCCGGCCCTGGCGGTCGCGGGCTCCCGCCCCGCCCGCCGGTGGAGGGAAGACACTATGAGCACACGATGGATGCCCTGGCGCTGCGTGCCGATGAAGGACGGGACACCGCTCCGATATGCTCTGGGGAGCCGCTTGTAGGCTGTGAGCCAGAGATTTCCGAATGAGGCAACTCACCCCTTTGGG
>CAIRDL010000653.1 GCA_903877345.1 uncultured Oscillochloris sp.
CATCGCCATGTGTGATCTGGCCTTTGTCGGGTCTTATCTCAATCCGGCGGGCCGCAAGCTTGTTGGGCTGAACGACACCTCGCAGGAGCACCAACTTCCCATCACGGCCTTTTTCTTCCCTGAAGATCAGCCGTTCATCACCGAGACGTTTTACCCGCAGGTGCTGCGCGAGGGCCATGCAGAGATTGAAATCCGCTTTCGTCACTTCCAGACTGGCGCGGCGATCTGGATGCTCCATGTGCTGTTCGCCATCCGCGATGTCCAAGGGCAACCCACTGGCTTGGCAACGGTGAGCCGGAATATTGCTGAACGCAAAGCGGCTGAGGCGGCGCTCCAAGCGAGTGAGGCGCGTTACCGGGCGATGTTTGAGCAGAATGCGGCGATTCAATTGCTCATTGATCCCGCTTCGGGCAGTATCGTTGACGCCAACCCGGCGGCGGTGCGCTTCTACGGCTATACCCGCACCACCTTGCTCGCCATGAGCATCAGCGCGCTCAATCAACTCACCCCAGACGAAGTGTATGCCGAGATGCATGCCGCCCGGCAGGAACTCCGCAACCATTTTCGGTTCCCGCACCGGCTCGCTTCGGGCGAAATCCGCACAGTTGAAGTCTTCTCTGGCCCGGTGATTATCGGGGAGCGTACGCTGCTCTATTCCATCATTCACGACGACACTGAACGTACCCACGTCGAACAGGCGCTACGCGCTAGCGAAGAACAGTTCCGCACGATTACCGAACAACTTCGCGACGTGGTCTTTATGGCGGATCGCACCAGCCTGATCACCTACATCTCGCGAGCGGTTCAGCACCTTTTTGGCTTTCAGCCTGCGGAACTGATCGGCCAGTCGTTCTTGACGTTGCTGCACGAAGAGGAAGTCCCCCGCCTGTTTGCCCTCTTCGATGACGCGCTTGAGCAAGGCGACACGATGCGACGGATTGAACTGCACATGCGGCGCAAAGATCAATCAGTCTTTACTGGTGAAGTGAGCGGCGTCTATCTCAAGCGTGAGGGCGGAGCCATATCGCTGGGCGTCATCCGTGACATCACCGAGCGCAAGCAGGCCGAGGTGGTTCTGCAAGCCGAACGGGCCTTGCTGGCGCAGCGTGTGGCCGAACGCACAGCGGAGCTTAGTCGCGCCAATGCCGAGTTGGCCTACGCTCTGCGTACAAAAGACGAATTTCTGGCGAACATGAGTCACGAACTGCGCACCCCGCTGAACGCCATCCTGGGCCTGACGGAGAGTCTGGAGGAGGCGGTCTACGGCCCGCTCACAACCCGCCAAAGCTATGCGATTAGCATTATCGAACAAAGCGGGCGGCACCTGCTGTCCCTGATTAACGACATCCTTGATCTAGCGAAGATCGAAGCGGGCAAGCTCGAACTCCAGCCGGAGCGGATTGTGGTCACGGCGCTGTGTCAGGCCAGCCTGCGCTTTGTCCACGAGGCCGCACTGAAAAAGAGCGTCCAGGTCACCTTCCAATTCAGCGACTCGGAACTCACGCTGCACGCCGATGCCCGACGGCTCACCCAGATTTTGGTCAACCTGTTGAGCAATGCGGTCAAGTTCACACCCGCTGGCGGCCATGTGAGTCTGACGGTAACGCCCGACGCGGAGCAAGGTGCGCTCCGCTTTATTGTCCAGGACAGCGGGATCGGCATTCCGGCCAACGCCCTTGGTCGCCTCTTTACGCCCTTCACCCAACTCGATTCTAGCCTTGCCCGCCAGTACGAAGGCACAGGGCTTGGTCTCGTGCTGGTGCGGCGCTTAGTAGATTTGCATGGCGGCAGTGTGCAAG
Organism: uncultured Oscillochloris sp.; assembly: GCA_903877345.1. Classification (GTDB taxonomy): domain Bacteria; phylum Chloroflexota; class Chloroflexia; order Chloroflexales; family Chloroflexaceae; genus CAIWXH01. The sequence goes on from CAIRDL010000653.1 coordinate 1,800, forward strand.
CCGAGAGTGCGGGCGTGCCGGGGCAGGGGAGCTGTTTTATTGTGAGTATCCCGTGGCAAGAAGGAGGCGTAGAACTGCCTGTCCTTGTGGAACCGCGCCCCGTCGCCGCCGCGCCTGACGAAACGGCGACGGGGCTGTCGCAGGCTTCATTGGCGAGCATCCTGTTGGTGGAAGACAACGCGGCCAACAGCAAAACCATCAGCGACTACCTTACCTACCACGGCTATACGGTGCTGCTCGCCCGCGATGGCGGGGAAGGGCTGCACCAAGCCTACACGACCTGTCCGGCGCTCATTTTGATGGACATCCAACTGCCCGTACTCGACGGCTTACAGGTCATTCGCCGCCTGCGTAGCGAGGCGCGCTTTGGCACGACGCCGATCATTGCCCTGACCGCGCTAACGACGCTGGAAGATCGCCAGCGCTGTCTGGCGGCGGGGGCCAACGACTATCTCAGCAAGCCGGTCAGCCTGATCGCATTGATCACCCTGATCGAAGCCTATCTCAAGCAGCAGACTGAGGTGATTTTGCCTACTGCGAAGGGGTGAGTGGCAGGGGCTGACGCAAAATCCGAGCGCGCCATAGCCACCCCGGCGGGGGCGGTGGACTTGGTACCACAGCGGGCGTTGCATCAGCCCTGCGGGGGCGCTACTCAGCATCCAGACGGGCTGTGGTAAGATGGGCCTATGTTCCCGCATTTAGACAAGCTTGCAGGGACGCGGTTCCTGGGCATGACCGTTGACCGCTGCTACCCGCAACCCTTGTCTAGCAACCTACTTGGAGGGGTCGTTATGGGCCTAATGGACGGAAAGAAGGGCTTGATCCTGGGTCTCGCCAATGACCACTCGATTGCGTGGGGCATCGCCCAGGTGCTCCACCGTGAGGGCGCTCAGCTCGGCTTCACCTATGTGGGCGAAGCCCTCGAGCGCCGCGTGCGGCCCTTGGCGCTGAGTCTCGGCGCGACGTTGATTGAACCTTGCGATGTGAATAGCGATGCCCAAATTGATGCGCTGATGGCCCGTACCCGCGAGGAGTTTGGGCAACTTGATTTCTTGATCCACGCCGTCGCCTACGCCAACAAAGACGAACTCAACGGCTCTTATCTCAAAACTACGCGGGCGGGCTTCTTGGTCGCAATGGAAGTAAGCGCCTACTCGTTGACCGCCCTTGTCAAAGCCGCCGACCCGCTGCTCAAGCCGGGGGCTTCGATCATCACCCTGACCTACTACGGTGCCCATAAAGTGATGGGCAACTACAACGTGATGGGCGTCGCCAAAGCTGCCCTCGAGGCGAGCGTGCGCTATTTGGCCGCTGACCTTGGCCCACGGGGGATTCGGGTCAATGCGATTAGCGCGGGGGCGATCCGCACCTTGGCCGCCAGCGGCATTACTGGTTTCCGTGCGCTACATAAGAATGTGGCCGAACACGCAGCCATGCGCCGCAACGTGACCATTGAGGATGTTGGGAATGCCGCGCTCTGGCTGTGCAGCGATTTGGCTGGTGCCGTGACCGGCGAGGTACTCTACGTTGATGCTGGCTTTAGCATTATGGGGCCGCGCAAGTCGGAAGAATAGGCCGCGTAGCACTTGCGCCAAGCGCTATGCTACAATGCCGCGCATAACGCCAAAGCCCTGTAGCGACACGAGGTTGACCTATGCCCATTCCAGTGGTGGTGGTGGCAAATGATGCCGGTACCGCGACCCGGTTGGCGTCACTGCTCCCGGACGATGCGTTTGTCGTGGCACAAAGTACGCCGACGAGCGTGCCTGACGGGCTGCCCGGCCTGTTCATTATCGCCCTGCCCGGCCTCGAAACGCCGGAAGAGGCGCTGATTGAGCGCTTGCGCGCCGATGAGGCCACCGCCGACATCCCCATCGTGATCGCCAGCGCCCTACCGATGGTGCAACTCCAGTCGGTGCCTTACGCCGCCGACTGGACGATTGCGATTGTCGAGGAGCCGGTACGCCCCGAGGTGCTGGCCGCGACGATTACGTTTCTGCTCAACCCCGAATCGTAGACCAGATTTTAGATTTTGGATTGCTGTGGTAGAACGCTTTACCGCTTGGGCAACCGCACCTGCAATCTGCAATCTAAAATCTGCAAAGCCTAGCGCGGCACTTCAACCCGTCCCAAGATGCGCCCCAACGCCGCATCAGCGGTCAGTCCCTCGATTTCCGCTTCGGGGCGCAGAATGATCCGGTGCCGGAAGACGGGCCGCACCAAAGCTTTGATGTCGTCG
>CAIRDL010000654.1 GCA_903877345.1 uncultured Oscillochloris sp.
CGCCGGACTGGTGCGTGCGGTGCGGTTGCACGACCGACCCATGCGCCACCTCACGGAACACGGGTGGACGACGCTCTGCGGACTCCCGTTGGAGGGCGCGTGGGATACGGCCTCGGCATTTCGCCGTAGCGACTGCAAGCGCTGCCGCCGGAGCGCCCAAAGCCGCATGCTCGTTTGTCACGTGTGCCAGAAGCCCTTGTTGGAAGAGCAGATGCTAGGGCTTTGCCCATCGTGCAGTAAGAAGCAGCGGGCGCTGCCGGAGTCGTGGTGGTAGCGACTTCGTATGGGAGGCAGAGCGGGGCGCATCCACGCCAGAGGGTTCGCTAAGGAGCAAACCGCGCATGAAGAGGGCCAAGTTGGCTTCATTCGTCACTTGGGTGGGGGTGGGGATCATGAAGGGCTGCTAAGATTTTTTCGGGAAACGTCCCGCAAAGGGCGATCAGGTTTTTCGCATTGGGAAGGTGTAGCCGTTTAGCTACACTTGTATCTACGACGGGCGTCAAGGAATCGAAGGAACAATCCATGTGCATATAGCAATCCTACACAGGTTATGAAAAGGAGTCGAGCCTTTAGGCGGCCCTATCCGGCTAAAGCCTTGACTCCACGCAACAACTCCAATAGGATTGCTATAGGTCTACAGGTGACCGCTTGACGCCATCCAGCGGAGGCGCTACACTCGCAATAGAGTAGATTTTTCTGGCAATTATGAGACGCTATGCCGATCAGCTTCCGCGATGTGCTGCTTGCGTTCCTGAGCAACCCGCGCACCTGCGGTCGGGAGGGTGCGTATGCCGCGCTTCACCCGCTTTCTCGCTCTCGCCTACAAGCACACCGCCTTGCTTGTCGCGCTCTGCGCCGACCCCGATGTGCTCAGCCGCGCCCAGATACTCCACTACCTGGAGCTCCATAACGTGGCCGCCGCGCAGAAGGACGCGCTGATCGAGGAACTAGCTCAGGCCGCCATCCTGTTGGTCGAGCATGATCAGGGCTTCACGGTCAACCCTGCGGTGATTGAGCTAGTGAACTACTATGAGCGCCGTGGTCGGCTGATCAGCGCAACCTTCCTGCGCGACCAGATGTTGCAGATTGCCGAACTCACCGACCGACTCCAGCGTGAGTTGGTTGCCGCCGAAGCGGATCGCACCGCAATCCTCGACACCATTGACAACCTGTACCGGCTGGTGCGTGAGGTGCGCGAGGCTGGTCTTGCCCACTACGTCGCCTGTATGCGGCTGCTCGGCGACATCAAGCGCACCGGCGGTCAGCACACGCTTGAGCAACGCCTCCAGAAACTCGAAACCGCTCAGCGCCGCTACATCGATCCACTGCGCGCCCTGATTGACCCAAGCGGCGAGTATGTGCCCCGCATTGCACAGCTGCGCCACCTCATCACAGAGCTTGGGCATCACGCTACACTGCTCGCCCAATCGCAGGAACTGGAGAGCCGACGGCGCCGCTTGACCGGCGATTTACACTTCATTGACCACAAGCTGCTCCGCGAATTCGCGGCGATCATTGACACCGCCCGCACGCTGCTTCGCTCGCTGATGGACGAGAAATCAATCAAGGACGCCCTGGCCTTCTGTCTGGCGCACCTCGATGCAGTTTGGACAGAGATCGGCGCGACCACCATCCTTGCCACTGGGCGCAACACCATCCACGCGGCATCGCTCGACCGCATGGAGGCGTTTTTTAGCGCTATTGTCCACCGCCAACTGCTGCCCCGCCCGCACGCGATCCGCATCACCCGGCCTGAGCGCAGCCCCGCCGAAGATCTGGTGCTGACCGAAGGCCACATTTGGCACACTATCGCTACGAGCGGCACCGTCGCAAGCTGGCCGGCCTTTGTGACGGAGGCGTTCCCCGGCTATGCTGAGGCGGAGCAGCTTCGGGCGATGGTGCTGCCGCTGCTCCGCCCGCACTCCAACGTCGTCCTTGCCCTGCGTGATCGGCCCTTTATCTACCAGTTTGCGGAGCAAACCTTGCATATGCACGACTTCGGCGTCCTTTGGAAGGATCCCTATGCCCGCTGATACCCCCCACCGCAGCGCCGATATTTGCCAGCGCTTGTTGCGTGGCTACCAGTTCAGTCCTTCCGATTTGTCTTCCGATGACCTTGGCCCGCTCTATCGTATCCTGGATGAGCGCTTCGCCTGGTTCCAAGCCCACCTCGCGGCCGTGGGTTTTCCGCTGGTGCGCGACGGTGAGGTCGTGTTGCTTGAGAAGGAGCAGAAGGAGCAGAAGGATCTCACGGGGGAAGAGCGGCAGGTGGTCGTTGCACTCTTTTTGCTCGGCGTTCGTGATCGCATCAATAGTCTCCAGCGCCTTAAACCGCTGATTGACCAGTGGACTGCGGCTGCCGAACGCTACGAGCGGGCTGTAGCCCATGAGCAGACCACACGGCTGCGGCTTGTCCACGCTGCCAGACGCTTTGTGGAATTGCTTGAGGATCAGTGTCGGGATCTGGGCGGACGCCATGCCGCGCTGAACTCAGCGCTTGCTGCTCTCGATGCGGAGCGCCAGCAATTGGCGGACACGCTTGCGGAAGCGAAGGGTCGTGACCGCGAACTGAGCGGCATGCGGGAAGAACTCCAGAATCTAACCCAACGCTGTGCAGGCCACCAACAGGATGTGGATCGCGCTGAGTGTGAGCGGCTTATTTATGAGGCCAAGGAACTCGAAAACCGCGTCAATCAGACGGACACTGCGAGCATTGAGAAGATCGAGCAGCGCCTCCGCCGTGTCCAAGCTGAGCATGGGCAGATTCTTCGCCAGATCGAGAGCCGTACAATCAGCCACCTGCTCGCCGAGGCTGACCTAAGCGACGAGCAGCGTGCGCTGGTGCGCTTCCTGATCGCCGAGCGCCTGCTGAGCCTGCCCCTTGCCGAGGCAGTTCCCGACCCTGCTGCTCTCTTGGCTGCCGCCCGTGCTGCGGGCGCGCACATCGGTGCTGAAGGGGTCTTCCACGGCTTTGGCCTTGCCATCGCACGTAATGTCTGGTATCGCACCAGCGCCGATGAAGAGCCGCTTGCCGACCGGCTCGCCGACTGTAAACATCGTATTGCCAATCACGAGCAAGATCTGGCAATCGCCCGTAACCGCGAGCAGGCGCAGCAGCAGATTCGCGAACGGCGCCGCCAAGTCGCCGATTTCGAGGAGCGCCTCACCGCATTCCAACGCCTAGAGGAACTGGAGGCGCACAGCGGTGGGGCGGACGCCATCACCCGCGAGTTGGGGCTGTGCCGACAATACCAGCAGGAACTGAAGGCACAGCAGCAGCCGCTCACAGAGCGCGTCAAAGCGCAGCAGCAAGATCAAGTGGACATTAAGACGGCCCTACACAAGCTTGAACAGCAGCAGAAAGAAGTCCGTCAGGTGCGTGCGGATATTGGTGAGGTTCATGCGGCATGTCCCGAGGCTATTGCCACGCTGTCTGACTCTGATCTGCCTGAGTTTTTTCAACAGAGCCATAAACACCATCGCGAGCAGCGCAGCGAGCTCCGTCGCAGTTCTGAGCTAGGCATGCGCGTATTTTTTTGGGAAAAGTCCCGCACAGGTAGGCCCGCTCTCCTGCTTGCCGTCATGGACACGGGACTACCACACTGCCCCAGGATTTTTCCAGTCGCCCGCAGCGTTACGCCTTTGTTCCACGAGCAGGGGTACTGCATAAAGACAGGTACAATCAGGCGCAAACGCCGCGCCATCAAGGCGCGGATCCGCCCAGGGAAAGCGATGAACAAATGGCCGTAACCCACACCAACCGTAAAGGCATGACCTTCTATCTTTGTCAGGGGCTCACCAAGACCGGTAAGCCCTCCTACTATTTCGCTCGTCAGCC
>CAIRDL010000655.1 GCA_903877345.1 uncultured Oscillochloris sp.
ATCGTTCATGTCAAGCTCGCTCGCCATTCACACCGACCGCCTCACCAAGCGCTACGGCGAACGGGTCGCTGTGGACGCCCTCAGTCTCCAGGTGGCGTCCGGCGAAGTCTTCGGTTTTCTGGGGCCGAATGGGGCCGGAAAAACCACCACCATCGCGATGCTGCTCGGTCTTGTGCAACCAACCGCCGGGCAGGCGACCGTACTCGGCTACGATGTCGCCACGCATCCCAGGGCCGCTTTGGCCCGCGTGGGGGCGATGATCGAGGCTCCGGCTTTTTACCCGTACCTGAGTGGCTACGACAACTTGCGCGTGCTTTGTCGGGCGGGCGGGCTGCCCGAGCAACGCATCGCCGCAACACTCGCCACCGTGGAACTGACCGAGCGCGCCCGCGACAAGGTGCGTAGCTATTCCCAAGGCATGAAACAGCGCCTGGGCCTCGCCGCCACGCTGCTCCCCGACCCGGCGCTTATCATTCTGGATGAGCCGACCAACGGCCTTGACCCGGCGGGTACGGCGGAGATGCGCGCCCTAATTCGCACCCTCGCGGCGGGCGGGCACACGATTTTTCTCTGTAGCCACCTGTTGCACGAGGTTGAGCAGGTGTGCGAGCGGGTAGCTATTTTGAAGAGCGGTCAACTCATTGCTGAGGGCCGGGTGGCTGAATTGGTGAACCGGGGCCACGGGCTGCGTTTGCGCGTCGAGGGCGATCCGTCCCAAGCCGCCGCGCTGGCCTCCGCCCTGAGTTGGGTGGCCGGGGTGCGCCGCGAGGGCGAGCTGCTGCTGATTGATGCGCCCGCCGCCCGCGCCGCCGAACTGAACGCGCACCTCGCCCGCCACGGTGTGCGCGTCGCCGAACTGGGGCCGCAGACGAGTTCGCTCGAAGCCTTCTTCTTGGCGGTTACTGGAGAGGAGCACTGAGCCATGTTCCGCAACCTCTTCGCCGCCGAATGGCTGAAATTGCGCCGCTGGCCGGTGGCGTGGGCGCTCTTAGGCGCGTTTTTGGGGTTGATGCTGTTGGCCTTGGCGCTATGGGCGCTGGTGTTGGCGCTCCATGCCGGCCTCATCGGCAGAAGTCGGCTCACCGCGCTGAATGCCGCCCAACTTGCGCAGATCGAACGGCAACTCAGCTTCCCCGGTATTTTTGGCACGGTACTCGGGCACATCAACGGCACGGGCGGGCTGTTCGCCATCTTCTTGGCCGCTGGTTCACTCGGCGGTGACTACAGTTGGGGGACTTTGCGTACCCTTTTGGTACGGGCACCGGCGCGTGGCACCTACCTGTTCGCCAAGCTCGCGGCCCTGCTGATGGGCTTGCTCGTGGCAACGCTGATCGCGCTGACGCTCGGCACGCTCGTCGCCCTCATCGCCAGTGCGTGGCTGCACCTGCCGTCGCAAATGACCGTCGGCGCGTTGCTTGCGCTGCCGTTGGGCATCGGACGGGCGCTTTTCGTGATTTTGCCCTATCTCTTGGCGACGCTGGCGAGCGCCGCCTGGGGCCGTTCGGTGCTGGCCGGGGTCGGTGGCGGCATGATTTTCCTCGCCATTGATGTTGGGGCAGGTTCGTTCGGTTCACTCAGCCATCTGAACGACCTGACGCGGCTGTTGGTAAACCTCCTGCTCCAACCAAACATCAACACCTTGGTGATGGAAAACGCGGCGCTCTTCGGGCTAAACCAAGGCGTGCTAGTGAGTTCCCTCGACCTCACGCAGCTCCCGTCACCGTTGCAAGCCACCGTGGTGATCAGCGTCTACGGGCTGCTCTTCGCCTACGGCGCGTGGCGTTCGCTGGTCAAGCGCGACGTGACCGGCGCACCGTAGGCCCAGCGCTCACCGGGACAACTCCGGCTGCTGATGCAGCGTACCCCACTTGCAGCGCGGCGCAGTTCGCCGCGCGCAATCTTCTGCTATGCGGCGGCGGGCCTCACTTTATCTTTGCAGAAACCGTACAAGGGGTTGACAAGACGAGTTAGCTGTGATATATTTCCCGTGTAATTAGTCAACACAAGCACCGAGGGTAATTCTTTATGCACAAACAGCGTTCACCACTCATCTTCATCTTCCTCACCGTCTTGATTGATCTGCTCGGGGTCGGCATTGTCGTGCCGCTGTTGCCGTTTTACGTGAAGCTCATCGAGGCGTCCAGTCCGCTCTGGATCGTCGCCAACCACGCCCTCATCGTGGGTGCGCTGACCGCTTCGTTCGCGCTGTTCCAGTTCCTGTTTGCGCCGGTGCTCGGAGCCTTGTCCGACCGTTTTGGTCGCCGTCCGGTGCTGCTCACGAGCCTGTTGGGCACCGCCGTCGCCTATATCCTCTTCGGTCTCGCCGAACGCTTTATGCCCCTTGGCCCGGAAGCGGTGCTTGCGGTGCTGTTCATCGCCCGCACGGCTGCTGGCATTACTGGCGGAAGCGTCAGTACGGCCCAAGCCTATATCGCTGATGTGACGACACCCGAAAATCGTGCGCGTGGCTTGGGGATGCTTGGGGCCGCGTTTGGGCTTGGCTTTATGCTCGGCCCGGCCATTGGCGGGTTGCTGAGTACGATCAGTCTGAGCGCTCCGGCCTTTGCGGCGGCGGCGCTGACCTTGGCGAATGTGGTTTTTGGCTTTTTCAACCTGCCCGAGTCGTTGCCCGCCGACCGCCGCACGACGCGGCTCGCCAGCATCAATCCGTTGCGCCGCCTACAGGTCGTGGTGAGTCGCACCGCCATCCGCCCGCTGCTGTTGGGCGTGCTGTTGCTCAATCTGGCCTTCTCGACGCTCCAAAGCAACTTTGCGGTCTTTAGCACGGTGCGTTTCGGCTATGGCCCCACCCAAATCGCCATGATCTTCGCCTTCATTGGCCTGTTGGCGGTCGTGACGCAGGGCTTCTTGCTGCGTAGGTTGGTGCCCCGCTTCGGCGAGGCGCGGCTGGCCCTGACGGGGATGGCGCTCATGACGGGCGGGTTTGCCCTGATCACGGTCGTGCCTAGCGCGTGGCTGCTCTATCCCGCCCTTGGCCTGCTCGCCGTGGGGAGTAGTCTGGCGACTCCCAGCCTCACCAGTCTGATCTCGCGTCGGGTTTCGCCCCACGAACAGGGCGGCATCCTCGGCGGCACGCAGTCCCTCACCAGCCTGATGTTGGTCGTTGGCCCCCTGGTGGCCGGTCTGCTCTTCGACACGGTTGGCCCAACCGCCCCGTACGTGTCGAGCGCGATCCTGATTATGGCTGCCGCCGGTGTGCTCTTCATCGCCCTGCGCTCCGAGTTTGCCCGTGGGCCAGTGGCTCCGCAGCCAACGTCTCTGCAAACGCCGGTTGGGGCTTTGGGTGATTAGGTGGGATCCGTGACTCGTGATCCGTGATCCGTCAGGATGCGGCCCGGTCTCACGGGTCACGGAAGCCTTGACTCCGCTTTACAATTTGGTTAGGATTGCATTGTGTCTCTACACCCTCATCTTGCCTCATCACAAAGACTGCGTATCCATTCCTTGTGGTCAATCTGAAAGCTCGTTGGCGTGCTAGTATAGCCATCCAATTGAGGTTGTCGCGTGGAGTCGAGGCTTTAGCCAGATAGAGCCGCCTAAAGGCTCGACTCCTTTTCACAACCTGTGTAGGATTGCTATACGGGGCTAAAGCCCCTACTACAAGCCGTCAAACTGAGAGCCAAAACGTTGCCTAACCCCCCCGAACCAAGCCCCCCTGAGACGCGAGATGAACGCCTGAACCTTGCCCTGCGCCGCGTGGTACTGCTCCGCGAGACGGGGCCGAAGAGCGCCGCATGGCAGCGCGCCCGTGTCGCCACGATGTGGCGCTTGCATCGTCTGCTTGAGGCTGAACGGCAGCCCACGAACGACCCGCACCCGGAAGCTTTGCCGCAATGACGTTGCCTTCAGCATCGTTGGCGCAGCGCCTCGCAGCTTCTGGCGATAGCCTCTACCGTGTTGCCCTGTTGGTCACGGGCGAAGAGCGCCAGGCGGCGGCACTGCTGCGCATGCTTGACCTCACGCCGTCGCCTCCCGCCACCTGCCTCGATGAGCCGACACTCTTCGCCCGCCTCGTCGCTGCTGCCCGCCGCCAAGCGGAGCGTGCGACGGCCCGAGGCTGGATGCGCCGCCCGCTCATCGTGCGAACGAACCGCTTTGCACCGTTCGCCTTCCACCGACTTGCCCTCGACCAACGCTTGGCCCTGGGCTGCCACCTGCTGCTCGGCTACGCTGGGCCACACCTCGCCAACCTGCTTGGCAGCGACGAACGTGCCGCCAACGCTACGCTGATTGCGGGCGTGCAGGCGCTTGGGCCTGCGGCTGGCCTTGTGTTGCCCGACCAAGTCAGTGGCGAGGCGTGCGCCGGGGTGCGTGACGCCCTCGTGGATTCCGCCGCCGCAGGGAGGCAACGCGCTACGGTGCGCGCTCACCTCGCCACATGTGCGCCGTGTCGGGCCTTCGACCAAGCGTGGGGCCACATCCTGCCCTCGGTTGAGGCTACCCTACGGGCGGCTTTGCGTGAGACCACGTTGCCCCCGGTCTTGCGGGCGCAGCTTTTGGCTCACGCTGATCAGCAGGGCCGCCGCCCGCGTACCGTGCCCTGGCACCTTCTACGGGTAGCCCTGGCACCGCTGGTTGTGCTGGTGCTGATTGCGGTGCTGGTGCTCCCCGGTTTTATGCGCGAGCCGGTCAGGGTGGTTGAACGTGCGCCAAGGGCCACCCTTGATGGGCAAGCACTTATCGCCAGGGCCATCACCCGCCAGACGACCCCGCCCGACCAGCGCGGCGTCTGGTACGGGCGTTACGAGACGCTTTGGTTTTTTAAGGCGGCGGTGTATGCGCCGCTACGCGCCGAAGTTTGGCTTGATCCTCGCACGCCCGCCCGTCACCGACTCCAACTTGTCCACCGTGACGGCGGCGCACCCTATGAACTGCAAATCGGCGACGGCACGAACCGGCTGACCTACGCCCTTGACACCGCCTACGCGCCTGCGCTCTATGGAGCCATGCCTACGGTGGCACGCATCGAACAACCCGCCCTCGTGAGTCAGCAACTTGATCCGGCGGGGCAAGTGCAGGCGCGCAATGAGCGGATGCAGACTGGCCCATGGGCGCTGCCTCTGGCGTACCTGCGCCAAGCCCAGCAGACCCCGAGCCTGCGCTTCCTTGGGCAACAGCAAGCGGGCGAACGGGTCGTGCAACTCCTGAGTTTTGTCGGCGTCAGCCCGTTGGATGCGCCCGCCGACGCCCCCGACCGCGTAACGGTGCTGCTGACCCTCGATAGCGAAGACGGTCTGCTGCGAAGCGCGACAGAATTTCGCGGCGCAGCAGGTAGCGAACAGACCAGTCGCGTCACTTGGCGCTTGGTTGAAGAGCGCTGGCTTACGGAGGATGCGTCGTTACAGGCGGCGTTCGCGGTGGCCCAAGCGTGGACGGGCATCGGCGATTTTGCGCGGGTGCCGATCACCGTGGGGGCCGACCCCGCACTGCCCCTGATCGCACGCACGGCCCTGGGCGACCCGGAGCGACTCCTTGCCCGTACCCTTAATCCGACCTGGCTGCCTGCCCGCCCGCCCATCGGCGTCACGAAAGCGCTGTTGGTGTGGAACCGTCTGGGCTACCACGGCAACGGCATGCCGGAGGCTCTGATCTACTGGGGCGAAGGGCGGCGGCTTATCTTCGCCTTCAACCGTGGGCAACGTCTGGAAGGTGAACGGCTAAGCATTGGGGCGTATCGGGTCACGCTGCACCCGAGTCCCGGCCAACACTACACCGTGGCTTTGAACCGCCCGTCTGCTACACCATCGCCCGAACGGCACACGACCCTCGATCCAAGCGCGCAAGTGGTACTTGACGCCTACGGGTTCACCCGTGCCGAACTGTTAGCGCTGTTGGCGACGCTGCAACCCTTTGACCAGGCCAGTCTGACGGTGCAGACAGCGCTGTTTGTTGAGCCGGATCAAGCCGAGCATGCGGGGCGAGTGCGAGCTACACCCTAATGCAGATTGCAGATTTAGGGAAGCGGAAAAATGAAAACGTCTCGTCACCGCTTGACCCGTGCTGCGTGATCCGTGACGAGGCCGTGCCGTGACCGATCACGGATCACGCAT
>CAIRDL010000656.1 GCA_903877345.1 uncultured Oscillochloris sp.
CTTCCAACGCGCCCCACGGGCGTAGACGGTGGCCCCCGGTTGGAATTGCGCGAGGCCGAAGCGTCGGGCGACGCTGATCGGGTCGTCTTCGTGGCGGTCGCCGTGCAAGCGCAAGGTCGCGGGTTCGCTCGGAAACTCGTAACCCGGCAGCAGGCCGAACTCGGCGAAACGGCGCAGTGGGTAGCCCGATGAGCGGTCGTCCGCCTCGCCCTCGCCACGCCCGGCACCAAGCAGGCGGTTGATGAGATCCGCCGCCCGGATCACGTCGCGACCACGCTGGAGGTCAACGTTGAACCGTTCAATCGCCTGGCGCAACTCGACCACCTGACGCGCCATGCGGTTGAAGAGATCCTGCGTCCGTTCCGGCAGCTGCTCCAAGCTGGCGCGCAGATTGGCCGAACGGAGCCCCGCCGCCGGCAGAATGTCGGCACCCCAGGCCGCTTCCGCCAGTTCGACGGCGGCGTCAATCTGCGCCCGCACGCCCGTGATCAGCGCGTCAACGACCGCTTGGTTGATCACGCCTTGCGGGGTGATGTAGGCGAGCATTTTGCCCGCCAGACCCGGTTCAGCCGCCCCGAAGGCAATGGCATTGAGGTGGCGCAGGATGACGTCGCGGTTGCCAAGCGCCAAGGCGGGGGCGGGCACCTCGCCTGCAATCATTTCGGTGGGCTTGTCGTAGAAGTACTGGTCATGGGGCGTGTTGCGAGCGTAGCTGAGCACCAGACCGACCCGCGTGCGGCGTCCGGCGCGCCCGCCACGTTGGGCGTAGTTGTCGGGGCGGGGCGGCACGTTGCGGAGAATCACCGCATCAAGACCACCCACATCAATGCCCATCTCTAGGGTCGGCGAGCAGGCCAGCAGGTTCAGCGGGGCGACCTCTGGGCGCGCTTTGAAGGCGACCTCGCTAGTGGCCCGGTCGCTCGTCGGCACCTGGGCGGTGTGTTCGGCGGCGACGAGCGGCACGACGTCCGCCGCCCGGATGCGTCGCACGGTGCGGTGGGCATCAACCGCCGCCGCCGGCCACGCGACCAGCCGACCGTGGCAGTGTGGGCAAGGCTGCCCAAGCTGCGCCCCTGGCATGGGGAGCGCACAGACCTGACAGCGCAGCCGCTCGTGATCGGCCACCAACTGGAGGTAGACAACGTCGGCATTGACTTGGAGGAGCTTTGCCGACGTCGCCGCACCGTGGAGTTCCACCGGGACGAGGTAGACCGGCGTCAGAAAGGCGAGCACCCCCTGCATCTGCGCGCTCGTCAGTTCCTGCCCCCCAAGGGCAAGCACTAACCGGGTGGCGATCCGCTCCAAGCTTGGCTCGCGTCCGCCCGCCTTCGGCTTACGCCAGACATTGTGCAGCTTGATGCCGCTGGGAATGTCGCTGTGCTCCGCATACAGGAGCGGCTGCTCCTGGCTATCCAGCGGATACCCTTGGGGCGATTTGACCCGCCGCTCCCACTCCGCCGCACGCAGGTAGCCAGGGAAGCGCAGGTTGCGCGGGTCGTAGCGCAGCAGTTCACGCGAGAGACAGCCGCGTACGCGCACTTCGTCAAGCACGCAGCGGCTGAGATACCGGAGGTTCGCATGGTCGATCCCGAGCTGCTCAGCAATGGCACCGCCACGCTCCTGAACGTAGCGCTCGAGCCCCTCATACACCACGCGGGTGAGTCCAAGGTTGAAGATGGTTGCCCGGTAGCCGGCATTCAGGGCGAGCTCGTCAAGCAGCGGGGCCTCCTCGTACGCCTGAATCTGGCGGCGTTGCTCATCGGATGTCCATTGGTCAGGGCTGAGCGCTTCGGTCAACGGGCTGTCGTGATGCGCCCGCGCCTCGGCGGCAAGGCTCTCGACCATCTGACGGAACGGGAGCGCCTCTCCCGCACCAAGGAGCCGCACGACGCGCCGCCGCATCCGGTCGTAGCGACTGGCGAAGGTGATGAAGCGCGCCTGATGGGCCGCGTCCTGGCGACTATCGCTGAAGACCAACAGCCGCTCTTTGCCGTCATGGGTGGTGTCGCCTTGGTGGGCGGCAGCCAGCGCCGTGACCATACCTTCCGCCATAACCTTCACCGCAGCAGAGGTGCCGAGGGCAACCGGAGTGATCACGTTGCGGCTACCTAAGGTCGCCCCGCAGCAGAGGCAGAGGGTGCGCGCAGGCGAGAGGATCACGGGAAGCGTGAAGTCCCCGACCTCCCGGCTGAAGCAGAGGTGGCGCGGGTCGAAGGAGCCATGCTCCACCTGCCGATGCTTGAGTTGCTTGGGTTGCTTGCGCTTGCCCCGCGTTGCGCTTGACACCGCCTCCTCCGCCTCCTCCGCTTCCTCGTCCGTCTCGTCTCCCCCATCGGCAAAGCGGGCCGGGTCGTAGAGCATCCACTCGTGCCCACCAGAGGTTGACGCACTTGGACGCAGCGGGCCAGCGGTCGGGTCGGTGGGGTCATCGCCGACGAAGCGCAGGTAGTGGGCACCGCAACTCCGGCAGAGGTAGAGCGGGGCGGTCGGGTGGCCGCAGGTGGCGCATGCAGTTTCGCCCATTGGGTAGAGCCGCCCGCACGCCGGGTTGAGGCAGCGGTGGAACTGCCAGCCACCACGGATGAAGCGGTGGGCACGCAGGCGCAGGGCACCCGGGGTGCCATCGGGGAGCGCAGCCCCCACGACGAGGGCCGCCTCAACCTCGGCCCGCACCGCTTCCGCATGAGCATCCGCACGACCAGGCACCTCGGCCTGCACGCGGGCGACGATCTGTTCCACCGAGAGCGGTTGGCGGATCAGCCAGCGGTTGAGGTACGGGATCAGGTTCCA
>CAIRDL010000657.1 GCA_903877345.1 uncultured Oscillochloris sp.
AGCGTAGCTCCAAGCTCTGCACAAGTTCGCGCACAGCCTGCGGGAGTTCGGCATCGGTGAGGAGGGTCTGATCAAGCCACACTTGCGCCTGAACCTCGGCCCAACCCATGCCCCGCGACTTTGCGCCACCCCAACGTGTCGTCAGGCGAATAGCGGCCCAGAGCAACGCCGCGTGGTGACGGTCGGGTAGCTGACCCATAATCGCACGTTCGGCATGGAACTGCATTGGCTCTGGCGCGACTTCCTGAAAGAGCAAGCGTTGTTCTTCCGCCGTACCGAGGTGCCGGTTAAGCGCAACCGAGGGCCGAATCAGCGACTGCTGCTGCTCTGGGCTGTCGCGCAGGGCCGTGATTTGGGTCACAGCCCCGATGAAACCGGGCAGATCAGCGAAATACAGGGGCGAGCGTTGTTCGGGGCTACCAAAGATCGCCCGCACCAGCGTTGGCAATTCCTCGCGCTCCCGACCTTCAAACGGCGACGGAATATCTTTTCCCAGCCCGCGCAGCAACTGCTCGGCGGCCCAGCGCAGCTTACCCTTCACCTGTGAGCCGGGGATAATCGGGCGATTCCAGCCATCGCGGACAATGCTTTTATCCGCCAGGGTGCCAACGCTTCCCCCAGCGCCAACACTCAAGGCGGTTCGGCTGATCACCGTCAGTGCGATCTTCAATGCAGCCATCATGCCTCCTGCTCAGGCACAAATTCGTAGGCTTCCAACAGATCAGGCCAGATCGTTTCATAAGCATCTGTTCCCACCGACATCCAAGGCGGCAACCCTGGACGCCCTCCGACAACCTGAGGGTCGTTGCACCACGCATGCTCGATATGGGTTTTCAGTGTGTCGGCGACATTGTTGGGAAAGCGTGAGCGGGTATAGAGGTACTCCATCACGCTGGTGATCACATTCACGCTGGTGTGCTTCGCCGGCGAGTCAGCTGTAACGTCCTGTTTCAGAGGTTTGCGCTCATTCGGCTCACTGCCTAGCTCAAGCACACGTCGCAGCCGGTAAAGCTGCGAGCGCGGTACCTTTGCCGTCTTGAGCGCACGTACCGTCGCCAACAGGCCAGCGAACTCATGCCAGGTATACGGGCGTGCGGTCAGACGGCGCGGGCTGTCAACTCCGAGGGCGGCTTTGCGGAAGCCCTTGACCTTGTCCGTCACCATCGTGATTGACTTTAGCACCATAAAATCTACCGCGCCGCCGAAGAAGCGTGGCTTCGGCCGCCCCTTTTTATCTTTAGCTGCGGCATTATCCTTCGCTAGTTTCTTCGCACTTTTAAGTAATTCCTCCACCAGATCGCGCAGGAAGAAGATTGGCGCGTTTTCCTGCGCGATGATCACTCCTGCTGAAAGCCCGACCGACGGCAGGAGCGCGTCGCTCGCATTGGCGCTGGCATCATTCCCTGCGTAGCGGCTAGGGATGCGCTGCGAAGGGGTGAGATCAATGTTCAGTTCGGCGAGTTTCTGGGTTAAGATCTGCTCAAACGCCTGCCCAATCGCCAGTGCGACAGCAAAGGCCCGTTTTCCTGGCACAATAATGAACAGGTCATCGCCACCAATCGCCAGAATCTCAAAGGGGTGAACCCATTGCTGATCAACCTGTATCGGTTGAAGCTGTGCGGCCAGCGCACGAAAAACGGAGTCCTGAGCCGCGCTGCTCAACGCGCATGAAACCTTGTGATAGATCTCGGGCGTCTTCAGGGTTGCGATCAGCTTCCCGATGTTATTGCCATCCGCGTAGATCATGCCGATGTAACGACCAGACGCTACGCCGATCTGACGGACATCGCTGGCGGGGCGGGCGGTAAGAGCCTCTGGATGTTGGGCGTAGGCGCTCTTGCAGCCCTTTTTTTTCAGATACTTCAGATACTCGTTCCAACGCCGCTCCCACGACAGGTCAGCCAGCGTATCCGGCACTAGCCAGGGCTTCAAGTCATGCTCCAACTCACTGATACGCAGATCTTTTTTAACCACGCGCCCAACAGCAAGTTTGCGCGCCGCCGCGTCGCTGAGTGGGCGTTTATCGCCACCTACGTGGGCCGTAATGACCGCCGGACGCACGTCGCTGCTCTGGCACTTGACCGCCCACGGCAGCAGATCATAATGCGGCAAAGCGCGTGGCGTACCGTGACTGGCCCGTTCATCACGGCGACGGTTCGCCATTGTTGCCAGCACCGTCACCAGTTCGCCAAAGGTTTTGCGGTTAAAGAAGCGCTTGCTGAGGGCAGAAGCACTCAGATCATCAGCCCGCACCCCTTCAGGCGGATAGTAGTAACTCAGCAGCGCCGCACGCTCCTGTTCATTAGCACAGTTGCGGAAAAAATCATCGGCCCAATAGATCTTATTGTTCCCCGCGCTCGGATACAGCCGCCCGAAGCGTAGCTCTAACAACTGAAACGGCGCGGATACCGCAACGCTATTCGCAGTCAAGGTCTGTTCGGTATAGGTCTGCTCAATCTGAGTCGCCAATGCCTGCCCTTGGCTTGCAGGCGCAAAGGCCAAGATATTCCCGCCGCTGGCGTAGATAATCCCACGCTCAACAAACTGCTTTGGCGTAGTTGCCCCCCACAACAGTGGCAGTTCGTGGTCATTGACCCAAGTGAGCAGCGCACTCGCCCCACGAATCTCTGGCAATTTCGGTGCTTCAAAGACATAGCCCTTGATCTTGGTTGCCCCGCCATAGACGAGGGCAATCTGACTAGACGCATCAGGCATCTTATCGATCCTGCGCTGCATTGCCTCCAAGGTCGTCCGATCTGGATGGTCGGGCATATCCAGCACCTCACGCACTAGATTGATCAACGGCGTATCAGGCGTGTGCGGAAAGGCCAGACAACGAGCAATGGCAGGTGCGTAGTCGAAATCCGCAGGCATCGGTTCTCCTTACTAACAGACCTGTATGAATCGCATATATAGTACAGCCCCGCCCCGTGAAAGGTGCTCAGCGCCCCGAGCCGCCAACAGATCGCCTGAACGACCGCACCCAGATCGAAGCTTTCGATGAACGCGCCCCGCGCCTTCACCCGCAGCGGCGTGTGAAATGTCAGGCGGAGGTCGGCTGGAAGCGCGGCGGCGCGCACGGGCAGTTCGGCAAGGTTCAAGCACGGCAGGTCAGGCAGTTCAAGCACCCGTCCATCCTGATAGTTCGGCGGCATCCTCAACCCGTACAGCTTCTACTTTCTTGATCTCGGTGGTATGATTGCGAAGGAAGCAGGTCAGACAGGATGAGGAGATAATTCGTGTCAAACATCACAGAGCAAATGGCCTCTACTCCGGTGCCGCTCAACTCAAATGGCTTCAATGCTCGCACCGCATTACCGTATGGCCTGGAAATATCACAGATCCAGTCAGCCATGCAAGATTTTCTTGACTTTTTAGGCTTCATCAATAATCAACTCTATACGAAAAGTATCCCTAGATTAGAAACAATGCTGATGTCTGCGAATTTTAGCAGCATCGTTGGAGAATTTATGTCAGCAACCATTCCAAAATACTGTAAAACCCTAACAAAAAACCGTCATCATAACGGACACCCCGACCTCGTCCCTACAAGATTCTACAAAGATGATGATATACTACATGGCTTGGAAGGAATTGAAATAAAAGCGTCACGATACACAAAAGGTTGGCAAGGACACAACCCCGAGGATGTCTGGCTCATGGTGTTTGTCTTTGACAGTAATCGTGCAAAAGACACTATTCCCAACAGGTTTAAATTCATCTCAGTCGCAGGTGCATTGCTAACCCAGAGCGACTGGAACTTTTCTGGGCGTACAGGCACGAGTCGGAGAACTATTACGGCAAGTGTAATGCCTTCCGGTTTCTCGAAAATGTCTGCAAATTGGATCTATCGAGACTAATCATCCTGTAAAACATCAAGATTTAATTGTTGAGCATCTGTTTTAATTGATAAGTTAGTTAATTTGGGGATGGCTTGTATGCCTAGATTAAAATAATCGACAAACCGCTCAACGCCAATACTCATAAGTCCTTGGGTTTCTGCTGCGGCAACTGTAGAGCCAGAACCCATGAACGGATCAAGCACAATCCCATCGCCTAATGGTAATGCGGCACGTACCACTTGCCTGATGAATGATTGTGGTTTAATACTGGGGTGATCAGCGATTAATCGTTCGATACGAGATGTCCTCTCACTCACAATAACGTCAGTGAATGGTTGATCAAGGTTTACACGGCGCAATCCGCCGGTCTTATACGCACGCAAGCAGTCGCTCACATTCATTCCTTTGGGGAGGGGTTTCCGAAAAATACCCCAAGGCTCATAGGCACTTCGTGGGAGAGAACAGATTTCGGGAAACTCATCTTCTGCGTTTTTTGGACGATCTCCTCCTCGAAAAGTACGAACTAATCGAATAAGTTCGCCGCGAAACTCTAAACCGCTATCCACTAACGAAGAAAACACTAATTGTGATAAGAATGCGTTTGTTGCAATAAAGACATGTCCCCCTGGCAATAAAACGCGCAGCGCTAATTTTCCCCAC
>CAIRDL010000658.1 GCA_903877345.1 uncultured Oscillochloris sp.
CATACGCGCCGCCCGCCAAAGGGCTCGCCACCGAAGCGGTGCTGAGGGCCAAGCGTCCGAGGAGCGCACCAACGAGGAGGGTGCTGAGGAGGGCGATCACGATTTGCCAGCGGATGCGACGCGCCATGAGAGGCTTGGGGGTTGGGGCTTAGGGGTTGCGGTGGTGCCAGATCGCCAATCCGAAACCCACAATCTAGACGGCGATCATCAGGAGAAAATCGGCAGACTGGTGATAAGGGCGAGGATGAGGAAGACTGCCGCGAGGGTGATGGTGGCTTGGTGCATCGTCTTCTCGAGGCCGCGCCGGGTGCGGTAGATCGAACTCGTGTCGCGGTTCGCCATGCCGGCAGTGCGCGCTTGTAGCACGACAAGAATGATGAGCACGACGCTGACGACGATCATAGCGAAAAAGAGGGCGAGCTCCACAACCAACTCCTTGATGTTGCCGCGAACCAAGCCGCGCCAGTATACCATAAGCAGCGGTGTGCTATACTAGCGCCTTACAGTTCGTCGCGTGGAAGGACGAGTTGCGATGTACGAGGATGATAAGCCTACCCACGAATGCGGCGTGTTTGGGATGGTTGCCCCAGAGGCTGATGTCGCCCGCCTTACCTTTTTCGGCCTCTATGCGCTGCAACATCGCGGGCAGGAAAGTTCCGGGATCGCGGTCTCGAACGGACGCGCCATCCGTGCCTACAAAGAGATGGGTCTCGTTTCGCAGGTCTTCAACGAAGAGAAACTGCGCCCGCTGGTCGGTCACTTAGCCATCGGGCACACCCGCTACTCGACGACGGGTTCCTCGAAACTCGAGAATGCCCAGCCCTTCGTCGTCGAGAGTGCGCTCGGCCCGTTGGCCGTTGGGCATAATGGCAACCTGACCAACGCCACCTCGCTGCGGCGCGAGTTGCTCAACCGTGGCGTGGGGCTCACTGGCACCAGCGATTCGGAAGTTATCACCCAGATGTTAGCTGGCGGTGAGGGCCGCACCTGGGATGAGAAACTCAAAGTCTTTATGGTGCGGGCACAGGGAGCCTATAGTCTGACGGTGCTTACCCGCGACACCCTGTATGCGGTGCGCGACCCTTGGGGTCTGCATCCGCTCTGCTTGGGGCAACTGAATGGCGGCGGTTGGGTCGTGGCCTCTGAGAGTTGCGCCTTTGGGCCTATTGGCGGGCACTTGGTACGCTCGGTTGAACCGGGCGAAATCGTTGCGATCAACGAGGATGGCCCCCGCACCCTTGCCCTGATGCCGGCCCCACGGATCGCCGAGTGCCTGTTTGAGTATATTTACTTCGCCCGCCCCGACAGCCAATTCCACGGCACGACCCTCCACGCGATCCGCGTTGCCCAAGGCCGTCAACTCGCCCGCGAAGCCCCCGCCGCCGCCGATGTGGTCATCCCCGTGCCTGACAGCGCCACGCCAGCCGCCATTGGCTACGCCCAAGAGTCGGGCATCCCGTACTCCGAGGGTCTGATTAAGAACCGCTACATTGGGCGCACCTTTATTCAGCCCGATGATCACCTGCGGAAAGTCGGGATTTCGCTCAAGTTCAATGCCCTGCCCGACAACCTCAACGGGCGGCGGGTCGTGCTGATTGACGACAGCATCGTGCGTGGCAATACGTCAGGCCCGATTGTGCGCCTGTTGCGTGAAGCCGGGGCGAGCGAGGTGCATATTCGCGTCTCGTCGCCGCCCATCAAGCACCCGTGCTTCCTTGGGGTTGATATGGCGACCTACCCCGAACTGATCGCGTATCGGCTCAGCACGCCTGAGATTTGCGCCTTCCTGGGGGCCGATAGCCTCGCCTACCTCAGCCTCGACGGCCTCATTCAGGCGAGCCGCCGCGACTCTGATCATTTTTGCCGGGGGTGTTTCATCGGTCAATACCCGGTCGAAATCGAAGGCGTGGATAAGGAAGTGTTTGAGTTGCGTTGACGGCGGGATAGGGCATGGTTCAATCTAGCTTGACAGTCCAGCGATCTGACGCAAAGCCGCAAAGCCGCAAAGCCGCAAAGAGTATGTGGTATGGCTGTAGGTTGCAACTGTCAAGCTGAAATGCCCGATTTTGAAGCATGCTTGAGTAGTCTGTAACGTACGTTTTCTGGTACAAGTGCTGGCTTCGACAAGCTCAGCCAGCGTCCGTTGGCTGAGCTTGTAGAAGC
>CAIRDL010000659.1 GCA_903877345.1 uncultured Oscillochloris sp.
ACCCATAGCCGGATTCTCGACTACTATCTCACCACGGCCCCCGATCCGCAACAGACCCTCGATCTCTTCAAGGACGAGTGGTCATCACAGTTGCCCGAACCCTACAGCCACCTGCGGGCCGGAACAGTTGGGCTTTTCAATGATGTACGCATCACATGGGCCTTTACTCAGTTCGGCGACCTTCGCGGGATGTCCGCCCTGGAACTTGGCTCCCTCGACGGGGGGCACGCCTATATGCTCGAACAGGCTGGCGCAGCGGAGGTCATCGCGATTGAGGCGAATTCGCGGGCCTTCTTGCGGTGCCTGATCGTGAAAGAGTTGCTCAAACTTCAGCGCGTGCAGTTCCTGTGCGGCGACTTTGTGGCTTACCTCCGCACCGCCCCCCGCCGCTTTGACCTGATCATTGCCAGTGGTGTTCTCTACCACATGCGTAATCCCGCCGAGTTGATCGCCCTGTTGGCCCAGACGAGCGACCGCATCTACGTGTGGACTCACTACTACGACGAGGCAATCATCAAAGCCTCCCCGGTCTTAGCCCCGAAGTTTCCCTCCAGTACCCCCGCCGAGTATGGGGGGTTCGCGCACCAACTCTATCGCCAGGAATACCAGGTTGCGTTAGCCTTGTCAACCTTCTGCGGCGGCACCGCCGAACACAGCGCCTGGATGTCACGAGCCGACCTCTTCGCCTGTGTACGCTATTTCGGGTTCACCACGATTGAGGTAGCCTTTGAGGTGCCGGAGCATCCCAACGGCCCTTGCTTGGCTTTCGTCGCTACTCGTTAGACAAGGTTTCAGGAACCAGGTTTCAGGTTTCAGGGCGAGCAGATCAGAAGCCGTGCGTGAACCAAGCGTATGAAGTTCTCACCACTTACCTGAGACAAGGTTCCAGGCTACTTGACAGTCTTGGCTGGCGCACGGCATCCTGATGCACTCGACCTGGCTCCTGAACCCTAGCTCCTGACCCCTGACCCCTGAACCCTGGCCTAACCACCGAATGCCGCAGCATCCGGTGGTTTTTTACGTCTGTTCCGTCGCTGTAATACCTCGGTGGCATACTCTAGGGCTAGGAGGGATGGGTTCTTTCTCGTCATCAACACCCGTTCCTTATGAATGTCAGGAGCCTCCGATGTATCCACCACGCCAGTTCGCCCGCCTCCTTCTCCTCACTGTGCTGCTCGGCACAATGTTTGGCCTCGTCGGCCAAAACGGTACGCTTGCCGCAACCTATGCCCAATCTACCAGCGATAACCAGGGAGTAAGTGCGGCAAGCAGCATTACGTTTACGAACCCCACGGCCCTTCAGGTGACGGTAGCTGCCGGTGATGACTTTGCCTCCAATGTATTGGGCAACGCTTGGGATATGGACGTGGCCCGCGATATTGCGTATGAGATTGGCTTTAACAATATCAGCACCGCGAATGGAATCTGGTCGGGTACGTTTAGTGGGGTTGATCAAGCCTCGGGTGCCGTGTCAAACGGCTATCTCTTCCCGCTCTTCCAGGGTTTTAGCACCCCAATTGGGGGGCAACTAAGTCAGGAACTGGCCTTTTCGCAGATTGGAGCCCAGGATCAGTTTGCGATTAACACGGCGAAGTACACCCGCCTTTCGTATCGCATGGCGGTGAACTCGCGCACGGCAGCTAGTCAACTCGCGGTCTATTGGACTGCCGCCAAGCCGGTGACGTGGCCTGATGGTACCAATCGCTTCATCAAGTTCGATGCCTGCCAGGGTACGACG
>CAIRDL010000660.1 GCA_903877345.1 uncultured Oscillochloris sp.
CCTACGAGGCCAACGTGCAGGGTCTTCACCCCGATCTGATAAAGCTCCTGGGGCGGTTGAAGTACCGCACCAGTTACGGCCAAAACGTGCTGCAACACTCGCTGGAGTGCTCACTCTTAGCGGCCCATATGGCCGCCGAGCTCGGGGGCAACATTAACATCGCCAAAACCGCCGCCCTGCTTCACGACATCGGTAAAGCTGTTGACCACGAGGTTCAGGGGCCGCACGCCCTGATTGGGGCCGATATTGCCCGCCGTTTGGGCCGTTCGCCTGCCATTGTCCACGCTATCGCCGCCCACCACCACGATGAGGAACCCGCCACCGTCGAGGCCTTCCTCGTCATCGCCGCCGATGCTATCTCTGGCGGACGCCCCGGTGCTCGTCGTGAGACGCTTGACCTTTACATCAAGCGATTAGAGGCGCTTGAGACCGTCGCCACCTCGTTCCCCGGCGTCCAACGGGCCTTTGCCGTCCAAGCAGGCCGCGAGGTGCGTGTGATGGTCCAGCCTGAGCAGATAGATGACTTGGCAAGCATTCATTTGGCCCGTGATGTCGCCAAGAAGATCGAGGAGAGTTTGCAGTACCCTGGCCAAATCAAGGTAACGATTATTCGAGAGACGCGGGCGGTTGATTATGCCCGTTGAGCATGACCGGCGACCGTGTGACTTGGCACATATCTTGCTTCTACACTGCCTTGTCGCCGATCTTGCTCAGAGTCGTACCCGCCATTCCAAACCAATGCCTGTGGTACAATCCGCTGGCAGCACTATCGAGGACATCTTAGCAAAAGGAGGGCTGGTGTGATGAGCTTTGCAGCATCACCTGATGAACGACCGTCAGAGCCCACTACGACCGACACGCAGGAGGTTCGTATGACCAACACTCAGTCGCTGCCGCTGGCCCGTGCTGTGGGTGCTCGTTCGTCCCATGGTCACGCCGCCGACACTCAGCGCTCCGCAGAAGTACTGAAGGTTTCAACTCGCTCGCGCCCAAGTGCGGTGGCCGGGGCAATCGCCGGGGTTATTCGCGAAAACGGTATGGCCGAGGTGCAGTCCATCGGTGCCGGGGCCACTAATCAGGCCATCAAGGCGGTTGCTATCGCCCGGAGCTACCTCAACGAGGAAGGGATTGACATTGTCTGTATCCCCTCGTTCATTGATGTTGCCATTGATGATGAGGAGCGCACCGCCATTCGCTTGCTGATCGAACGCCGCTAGTCTCCCGTGCGGTTTGCGTGTCCCGTGTGGGTGGTGGCGAGAGGCAGCACCGTCTGAGCAGCCAAGCCATCACTCGCATGCGGTGCGCCGCCTTGTCTCAACAAGTAGTTCGCCTAACGTCCAAGCTCTCACTCTATGGTGGGAGCTTTTTGTTGGGCGCAAAGCGAAGCCATGCTTCAGCCCAAGTTGGCAAAGACAAGGTTTCGGACAGGCCAGTTTGCCTTTACCATCTTGCTTGGCCCTGACCCCTGACCCTACCCGCCATACAGCGCTGCAATGACGAGCGGCGAAAGCAGTCCTTCGATCAGGGCCGCGAGGGCAATCAGCGGTACCAGCACCAACAGCCAGAGCTTCGCAAAGTTCGCACCGGCCCACAGCAGATTCTGGCCGACGGTGAAGCCGGGCGGTGCGGCGAGCAGCGACGCGCCGATACGCAAGCCAAGGGCGGCACTCAGGATAAAGGTCGGCAATTCAATGATGCCGTGGGGCAGCACATAGCCGAGGACAAACTGGAGCGGACTGAGCGCCCCCAACGCTAGCCAACTGCCCCCGCGTAAGGTGAGCCGACTAGCGAGGAAGCTCACCTGACCGAAGGCCACCGCCGGTACCATAAAGGCGAAAATGCCGAAACTCACCACCGAAAAAATGTTGGCCAACACCGAGACGCGCAGGTTGTTGAAGAAGACTTTGGCGGCGAGCAGCAGTGACGGTGCGGGCGTTTGACCGAGCGTGCTGAGCGCTTGGTCGGCAGCTTGGTTGATCCCAGCCCCGAAGCCGATGAAGTTCTCACTCAGGCCGATGTTAGCCCCAAAGTAGATCCCGCCAAGCACGGCTAGGCAGGCACAAAGGATGGGCAGCCGCAACTCACGCAGGAGGGCGGGCAGTTCGCGGCGGTAGAAGCGTCTCGGCGCAAATGGCAGCCCCGCGTAACTCGACAACGCCGTACCCGCAGGCTGATACTCGCGCAGGAAAGTGAAGAATGTGGCTTTGATGCGGGCCACACTCAATTCATCATGCTCGCGCGAAAGGATTTCTTCGCGGTTGAAACTAGCGAGGCCACTACGGATTAGTGCAATGGCGATTACGACGAAGATCGCCAGGGTGTACCAGAGCATATCGTAACGGCGGGCGATGAAGAGCAGGACGTGTACCTGGATTACCACAGCGGTCGGGACGAGCACCGCCGAGGCCAGCAGGGTTGCGGCCCTGACGCTGCTGGTGTGGGTCGAAATGACGACCGCGCCTGCGACCATCAGCAGACAGATCGCGGCGATCATTAGGGCAAGTTGGAGCAAGACGCCGGGTTGCATGCCGGTGGCGTAGAGTTCGGGATAACTCAGGCGCATCATGCCAAGGAAGGCAAACATTGCGATGAGGCTGCTTCCCAGGGGTACGACGAACGCCGCCAGGAGTTTCCCGGTGTAGAGTTGACGATCTGAAAGCGGCATCGCCAACAGCGATTCAAGGCTGTTCCGTTCGCGTTCACCGACAAACGACTCGATGGCGGTGATCAGGGCGAAACTCGACGGCACGAAGCCCACCAAGAGCGCCGCGAAGGGCACGAGCCGTCCGAGGTAGGCGACATCTTTGAAAAAACTCAGCGCAAAGTTGGTGCCGACGACGAGGCCCGCCGGCAGCGCTAGGGTGAGAATACTCAGCGGGAGGAGCACGCGCCAGTCGCTCACTACCTCAACCAGTTCGCGTCGCGCAATCAGCATGGCCGGATGGCGGAGGTTGACGCGCCGCGTTTGGCGACTGGTCTTGGTGCCACGCCGAGCGCCAAAACGCCACCAACCCGAACCCTGGTGCTGCTCCCGCGATAGCAGCGCCTCGCGGCTGAAGGTACGCATCCCCATCCGCAGCAGCAGGATGCTCAGCACCGCGAGGGCGGCGGCGACCAGCCAGAGGTGCGTCCAGTAATTATTGATAATCAGCAGGGCCGCGATCTGCATCACGCCCGCCATTGGCAG
This sequence comes from uncultured Oscillochloris sp., assembly GCA_903877345.1. Taxonomy (GTDB): domain Bacteria; phylum Chloroflexota; class Chloroflexia; order Chloroflexales; family Chloroflexaceae; genus CAIWXH01. The sequence goes on from CAIRDL010000660.1 coordinate 3,188, forward strand.
CAGGATGAAGCTCGACATCAGATTGGCGGCCCGCACCGTCGTCATGTGGGCGGAAATCACGACGGCGCTGGTCACCATCACCACCGCCATGCTGATCACCAACAGCAGAATCAGGATCAGGCGCGGCAGATCCATTGCGCCGAAGTAGAGTTGCGGCATAAAGCCTAGCAACAGCCCGATGAAGATCAGCATCGCCAACAGACTTGAACCCAGGGGCGTGAGCAGGGAGGAGAGCAGTTTGCCCAGGTAGAGTTCATTGTCGGCGACAGGCATCGCCAAGAGCGACTCGAGCGTGTTGCGTTCGCGTTCACCGACAAAGGATTCCAGGGCCGTGATGAGCGAAAAACTGGCGGGGACGAAGCCCACCACCAAGGCGGCGAAGGGAATGAGCCGTTCCGCAAGGCTGTTATCACCGAGAAAGCTAATCACCTGATCGGCAGCCGCTACCAACAACTGGGGCAGTACCAAGGTGAGCAGCAGCATCGGCAGCACGACCCGCCAATCACGGAGCGTCTCGCGCACCTCGCGGCGGGTGATCGCCAACATATGGGAGCGGTTCATAATTCTGCCTCGATGAGTTGCTGAAGCATCTCGTTGGCCGCCAGAGCTTCCAGACGCGGCGCTGTCGGTTGTTTGGGGGCCGCAGCATCTTCGGCCACAATCCGCAGATAGACATCCTCAAGGCTGCGGGGCACCTCGGCCAAGGCGACCACCGGCAGATCGCGGGCCGCGAGGCGGGCGAGCAACTGCGGGTTGACCAGGGCGGGTTCGGCGCAGCGGTAGCGCAGCGTCTGGCCGCTCGCCTCCTCCACGGTGATTAGGTCGGCGAGGGCTGGAACAGCGGGCGCAATGCTGTGCGGCACCGCCAAGCGTAGCTCGTAGATAGGCGCACCAAGGAGCTGGCGGCTCAGTTCGGCGAACGTACCCAGCGCAATAATCTGCCCGCCCCTGATGATGGCGATGCGGTCGGCGAGCAGTTCGGCCTCGGCCAGATTGTGCGTCGTCAGCAGAATCGCCCGGTCGGCCTGGCGCAGTTCGCCAATCGCATCACGCACCGTGCGGGCA
>CAIRDL010000661.1 GCA_903877345.1 uncultured Oscillochloris sp.
CAGCCAGCGTCCGTTGGCTGAGCGTGTCGAAGCCAACGGACGCGAAGCTACCAGCTTTCGTTCTTCCTGTTCATTAGCCCCACGGCGAACGACGTTGCATCAGCCCTGATGAACAGAACATTGCCTAGCCGGGTGCGAATCGTCCCGTGCGCGGCACTTGACAGGTCTCTGGAGGCTGCCTCAGCCCGCCGCCTCACGTTCGATGGCGATGAGGTCGGCCATTTCGGCGTCGAAGGCAGCAGCTAAGCGCTCGGGGTCGGGGACGAGGTTTGCGTCGGCCAACACGCCCACCTGCACCTCTTCCGCATAACTGAGGATGCTGATGCCTAGGGAGATGCCCGCCGCCTCGGGCACCCAGAACATCGCTCGGCGAACAGGTTGGCCCGCGAGGGTGTTGGCAATGCGCGAGCCAGGCACATTGGTGACGACCAGCGAGGCCATATTGCACAGAGCTTCAATCACGGTGCGCTCGATGCGGGTAGGCAACGTGCCGAGCAACCCCACGATGCCGTAGGCGATGTGCGCTTCGGGCGAAGCTTTGATGGCGTCCATCTCTTTACGCAGGCGCGCAATCCGCTCGACCTGATCTTCAACCGCGAGCGGCAGGGTCAGGTAGACCAGTCCAAAGTGGTTGCCGCCGTCGGACTTCGCCCCCGGCGGTAGCAGATTCACTGGCACCATCGCCCGCAACCCCCGGGTGCTGACGGGTGCCCCTCGCTGTTCGAGATAGCGCCGCAATGCGCCCGCCACCGCTGTGAGCAGCACATCGTTGATCGTCCCGCCAAGCACCTTGCCAATCGCCTTGACCTCAGTGAGGGGTACGGGTTCTGACCAAGCGACCCGCTTGGTGACGCTCAGTGGCCCCTTGAAGACACTCGGCGCGTCTGGCCCCATCAGGGCGATTTTGCCCAATACTGCCGCCCCTTGGCCCAACAGACCGAAGATCCGCGTCGGGCGGCTGACCCAGCTCCATCCTTCTTGCACCAGCGTTTCGGTCGAGCGCATCACTGCGCCGAGCGCCTCGAACGCATTATCAATGACGCCAAGTTCTTCGCTGGGGCGGACGGGCACGATCTCCTTGGCGGAGGACGGGTCGAACAGATTATTGAACACCTGCACCAGCGTCACGCCGTCAGCTAGGCAATGGTGGATCCGCAGCGCCAGCACACAGCCCTGGCCGTAGTGTTCGATCAGATAGACTTGCCAGAGCGGGCGCGTTGGGTCGAGCGGTGTGCTGGCGAGGTCGCTCAGCAGTTCGCGGAGCGTGGCATCATCGCCCGCACCGGGCAGACCGATGCGGTGGACGTGGGCTTCAAGGCTGAAGCGGGGATCATCCTCCCAGTGCGGGGCGCTTCCTTGGCGTTCGCCGACGCGCTGGGCAAAGCGGGGGTAGGGCAACAAACGCTGCGCGACCAACTCGCGCACAAGCTTAAAGTCAAGCGGTGCCTCAAACATCAGGGCCACCGTGATCACCATCGGGTTGGTCGGTACATCCATGTGGAGCCATCCCGCATCAACACTGCTGAGCGGGGTGCGGGGGTGCTGGGCAGGACTCATCGGGCAACTCCTAACGTGAGGGTGGCGGGGTTTCGTCCTGGGCACCACGGCGGTTCAGGCCGACTAAGGCACGGGCCGCGAAATCGCGGGCTTGGCGCAACGGGCCAGCCCACGCCGGCTCGCGCACGCCTTTCGCCATCTTCGGCAGCCGCGACAGGCGCTCGCGAGCTTCGGCTTTTACTTGGGCTAAACGGGCCGGATCGGCCCGCAGTTGGGCCGCCAGTTCACAACGGCGGGTCACATCCGCATCGGTGATGTAGGCGTCGAACATGCGTAGTCCGGCCAATTGGAAGCCATGCTTCTTAAACAGCTTATAGATCTCCTTGACTCGCTCAATCGAAATATTCCGTCCGAGGGTGTAATCCTCAAAACGTCCATCCATCGCCAACAGCGC
>CAIRDL010000662.1 GCA_903877345.1 uncultured Oscillochloris sp.
CAGCGAGGTGGGTACGCATAAAGCCTCCACGATAACTGCGGGCGTCTCTGCTGGGGAGACGCCCGGTGTTGGGATATGGCTACCCGTCGGCAGGCTGCGTTGCCGTCTTGAGACTGGCCTTGGTCAGCGGTGCATCCGCCGCTCGGCGTGGATCATGCGTCAGACGCACGCGCCTGCTGTTCCAGCCACGCGGTGAGATCCGCGAGGGTGGCGAAGTCGAGCAAGGCGTCACTGAGACTGAGCAGAGCCTCTGGGTCGAGGGCGGCCACGCGGGCCTGAAGTTCGGGGGCCAAAGGGCCAACCTTGCGGGCAAGCAGGCGAAGCACAAGGTCGCGCTGTCCTTCTGCCCGGCCAATCTCCTCAAAGCTGGTGACAAAGGTGGTCATGCCAAGTTCCTCCTCTTCAACGTGGCGCATCGCATCACGCGCCTGGCGGGCAAGCTCCGGGTCGAGCCGGAGCAGGTGTTCCATCAGCCGGAGCAGCGCCCGCACGTCGCTTGCGGGGTAGCCCTGGCGCAACAGGGTACGGTAGCGCAGCACCTTCCGTTGGACCCGTTCGCTTGGTTTGCCCCGCGTCTCCTGGGCATCACGATGTAGCAGCGTAAGCGTGGCAAACGGGTTGCGCGTGCGCTCCAGCACGGCTGAGTCAAGGGTCAACAGCTTGACGGTCGGGAAGTGCAGCGCGAGGGTGCAGCCCCAGCGTTCGTAGCGGAAGTGGTCGGGGTGCCACGTTGGCTCCTCATCGCCCAGAACGGCCAGGCTGACCACGGGTACCCGGTCACGGTCGTAGAGTCGGGCGTGGTAGCGGTACATTCGCTCGGCGAAGACGGCATCGCGTTGGCTCTGTACCTCTACATGAATGACGACCCAGGCAGGGGTGCCGTCAAGGCAGGCGACCTGCACCAGCGTATCAACCCGTTGTTTGCCCTGTTGGTCTTCTGGGGCGATTTGTTGGAGTTCGGTGTCGCGGAAGGCGACGGGCTGGCTCCAGTCAATCGCGGCGTGGGCAAGGGGGAAGAAGAGTTCCAGAAAGGGCGCGAAATAGTGCGTGAGGGCGTACTTCCACGCGCCATCAAAATCAGAAGGGGGCTGCTCCATTGGTTGCTTTCCACGCTCGTCGCGACCATCGGGCACCGGTGGGCCAGCGCATTGTACCTGAGAACGAACGCACGTTCAAGCACTTACGGGCCACCAGGGTGGGTGGCGACTTGGCGCTGGGCCGTTGTGGGAATAGCGATAGGCGGCTCGTGGGCAGCAGGCGCGGCGGGGCGCTGGGCCTCGGTGAACTGGCGGCGCAGATCGGTAGCTTGGGTTCGCAGGAGCCATGCATGAAGGGAAGTGCTGGTTGCGGCGCTCTCACGGTCAAGGCGGTCAAACTCGGCACGCGCCGCAGCGGAGGCTTCGGCCTTAGCGGCGCGCATCTCGGCGCGGAGGTGCGCGAGGTCGGCGATGATCTGGTGCATGTCGCTGGTGGTGCGTTCCTGCGCGTCGTTGAGTCGGGCGTGGAGATCGTGCAGCCGCTCGGCGAAGCGGGACACGGTGGGCAGAGGAGGAGCGGCAAGGTCTGGCGTGGTCGTCGCTTCGTCGGTGAGGTGCTGGCGCAGGCGATCCTGCTGGGCTTGGGCGAGCGCCTGACAGGCGGTGATGCAGCCGTGACAGCGCTGCTGGCCGTCGAAGAAGGAAAGTTCGCAATAGAGCAAAAGTCACCCTGTCACCCCTGTCACGCTGAGCGCAGCGAAGCGTCCCGGTGTGCATCATCATCGCCGGGACGCTTCGCTCCGCTCAGCGTGACAGGG
>CAIRDL010000663.1 GCA_903877345.1 uncultured Oscillochloris sp.
AGTTTCCCGGTGTAGAGCTGGCGATCTGAGAGCGGCATCGCCAACAGCGATTCGAGGCTGTTGCGCTCACGTTCGCCGACGAACGATTCGATGGCGGTGATCAGGGCGAAACTCGATGGCACAAAGCCCACCAAGAGTCCCGCGAAGGGCAGCAGGAGGCCGATGTTTGCTGTATCTTTAACAAAACCCAGCGCGAAACTGGTGCCGAAGACGAGGCCCGCTGGTAGCGCTAGGGCGAGAATACTCAGTGGGAGGAGCACGCGCCAGTCGCTCACTACCTCAACCAGTTCGCGCCGCGCAATCAGGAGGGCCGGATGGCGGAGCTTGACGCGCCTCGTTTGGCGCTTGGTCTTGGTGCCACGCCGAGCGCCGAAACGCCACCAACCCGAACCCTGTTGCTGCTCCCGCGACAGCAGCGCCTCGCGGCTGAAGGTACGCATCCCCATCCGCAGCAGCAGGATGCTCAGCACGGCGAGGGCGGCGGCGACCAGCCAGAGTTGCATCCAGTAGTTATTGATGATCAGCAGGGCCGCGACCTGCATCACGCCGGCCATAGGCAGCAGGATGAAGCTCGACATCAGATTAGCGGCCCGCACCGTCGTCATGTGGGCGGAAATCACGACGGCGCTGGTCACCATCACCACCGCCATGCCGATCACTAGCAGCAGAATCAGGATCAGGCGCGACAGATCCATTGTGCTGAAGTAGAGTTGCGGCATGAAGCCCATTAGCAACCCGATGAAAATGTCCATCGCTAACAGGCTTGAGAGCAGGGGCGTGAGTAGGGACGAGAGCAGTTTGCCCAGGTAGAGTTCGTTGTCGGCGACGGGCATCGCTAAGAGCGACTCGAGGGTGTTACGTTCGCGTTCGCCGACGAAGGATTCCAGGGCTGTGATCAGCGAAAAACTGGCGGGTACGAAGCCCACCACCAAGGCACCGAAGGGAATGAGCCGTTCAGCGAGACTGGAGTCATCGAGGAAGTTGATCACCTGACTGGCCGCCGCCACCAACAACTGAGGCAGCACCAAGGTCAGCAGCAGCATCGGCAGCACCACGCGCCAGTCGCCGAGGGTTTCGCGCACCTCGCGTCGGGTGATCGCCAACATATGGGTGCGGTTCATAAATCGGCCTCGATGAGTTGCTGCAGCACCTCGTTCGCCGCCAGAGCTTCCTGATGCGGCACTGGCGGTTGTTTGGGGGCACCGGCGTCTTCGGCCACAATCCGCAGATAAACATCCTCAAGGCTGCGGGGCACCTCGGCCAAGGCGACCACCGGCAGATTGCGGGCCGCGAGGCGGGCGAGCAACTGCGGGTTGATCAGGTTTGGCTCGGTACAGCGGTAGCGCAACGTCTGGCCGCTCGCATCCTCAACGGTGATCAGGTCGGCGAGGGCTGGAACGGCGGGCGCAATGTTGTGCGGCACCGCCAAGCGTAGTTCGTAGATAGGCGCACCAAGAAGCTGGCGGCTCAGTTCGGCGAACGTCCCCAGCGCAATAATCTGCCCGCCCCTGATGATGGCGATGCGGTCGGCGAGCAGTTCGGCCTCGGCCAGATTGTGCGTCGTCAGCAGAATCGCCCGGTCGGCCTGGCGCAGTTCGCCAATCGCATCACGCACCGTGCGGGCA
>CAIRDL010000664.1 GCA_903877345.1 uncultured Oscillochloris sp.
AACCTTTCTTTGCCCCCTCGCCTGATCGTAGCGAGGGGGCTTGTACATCCATTGAGCAATGCAAGATTATTACGAGACTCTGCAGGTTCACCCCAAGGCCGACGCTGAAACGATCCGTGCGGCCTACGAACGTTTGCGTGAGCGGTACAGCCCGGCGAAGTTGGAAGGTGTCGCCGAGGAACTTCAGGTTCTGGCGCGGCGGCAACGTGACGAGATTGAGCGCGCCTACACCGTGTTGGGCGACGTGACCCGCCGCGTCGGCTACGACGCCGAGGTGGCGAATCGCCCGCCGTTGCCTGCCGCTGCCCCGCCGCCCGGGCCATCAAGCGACGTTGACGATGAGCGCTTGGACTATCGGCCCTTGCCCCCGGCGCGGCGCCAAGAGCGTGACACGAGCTTCAACCCCCAACCGCTTTTACCCCAACAGCAGGTACGGGCCAGCAACGCAGCGCGGAACCGCCCCGCCGGACGGACGCCGGAAGGTGTCCGCCCGCTGTGGTTGGTGCCAGCGATGATTGTGGCCGGGGCTACCTTTGTGATCGTTCTGGTGACACTGCTGACGACCATGCTTGGGCCGCAGCCACCAGCGGCGCAGCCAAGCGGCCCGCAGGTACTCGACCCCAACGCGCCAACGGGCGTCCCGACGATGGGCGTGGCTGAAATTAGCGGTCAGTTTGAGGCCCAAATCGTAGCGGCGAAACAAGTTGCCAACGCAGCGCCGACCAACCCCCAAGCCTGGATTGAGCTTGGCAATCTGCTCTATGACAGTGTGGTGGTGCTGCACGAACGGCTCGACCGTGGCGACGAGGCGGTGCAAGCCGCGTATGTGGCGCGGCTGCCCCGTTGGCTCGAAGCGGTTGACGCCTATAGTAAAGCCCTTGCAATTGCCCCCACCAATGCGGTAGCGCGGGCCGATCTGGCGACGAGTCTCTGCTACTACGGGCAGGGCGTGCAAGATCAGAGCTATGTACAGCGGGGCATTGCCGCTGCAGAGCAAGCGCTCAAAGATCGCCCGGAGGAGGGACGGGCCTTGCTGAGCGCGGGCATCTGCTATGCGGTTGCCGATCCGCCACAGACTTCACAGGCGCTCGCACAGTGGCAGAAACTGGTGGTACAGCCGAACGCCGAGCCGACGTTGGTCTTCCAAGCGCGCCAACTTATTCAGAAGTACAGTCGGTAGGATTATGGATTGTAGAGATGCAAGCTAATGATGCCCATTCGTCCGCTCTACATCTCGCCGGTCGGGCGCGGCGGCGTAGATTTCGGCATCCAGAACATCACGCGGGCAGTGCGGCTTACAGGCTTGCAGCCCGCCCTGCTACGGTTGCCCGAACTCTACAATTTCCTGCCTGCCCTCATTCCCCGCGCTTTGCCCGCCGACTGGTGGCGCGGCTTCGATCTGCTCCAAGGCCGCTCGCGGGTCGCTTTTAGCTTCAAGGCCACCGGGCTGCCTGTCGTCACCACCGTCCATCATTTGACCACCGATCCTGAACTTCAACCCTACAGTTCGTTCGCGCAACGGCTCTTCTACCGGCTGGTCGAGTCGCGTTACGACGGCCTTTCGGTGACTGACGCCGATGCGGTGGTTTGCGTCAGTCGCTTCACGCAACGGCAGGTTGAACAGACCTACGGGCGGGCCGACAGCACGCTGATTTTTGATGGCATTGACACCGACGTTTTCGTGCCGACACCGGGCTTCGTGCGCCGCGACGACGGGCTGCCGCCGAGTGACGGGCGCATTAGGCTGCTCTTTGTCGGCAACCGCACGCGTCGCAAAGGCTTCGATCTGCTCCCGCAGATTATGGCGCGGCTCCCGGCAGACTATGTGCTCTACTACACGAGCGGCTTTCAGGGCAAAGCGACGCAGCCGCCGCACCCGCGTATGGTGCCCATCGGTTCGCCCGACCGAGCGGGGCTGGTGGCGGCTTACCAGAGTTGCGACCTCTTGCTCTTTCCTTCGCGCTTAGAGGGATTTGGCATTGCGCCTGCCGAAGCGCTGGCCTGCGGACGGCCCGTGGTGACGACGAACGCCTCGGCGCTGCCTGAGGTGGTGGACGACGCGCTCAACGGCTTTCTCGTGCCTCGCAACGATGTGGCAGGGTACGCTGAACGAGTGCGCGCCTTGGGCGAAGATGCGGCGCTGCGGCAGCGTTTCGGCGAACACGGGCGCGCTAAAGTCGTGGCGAACTTCGGCTACGAGCAGCTTGGCAATGGGTTTCGGGCGCTTTACACGCGGCTGTTGCGATTGTAGATTTCAGATTTCAGATTGCCGCAACCCTCGCATCATACACTCCTTGCGGCTTTGCGGCTTTGCGGCTTTGCGTGAGATCGCAGTTTGGGCAAATGCAGCACGTCCTGTTGCGACAAATCTGCAATCTGCAATTCTTTTCCAGGCACCAAAAAAGAGGACTAAAACGTCCTCTTGGGGTGGTAGCGTTATTCGATTGGAAGGACGATCAGGATTGAGGCGTCGTCTCGGCATCCTTGCGTAGCTGCTCGGCCTGATCGAGCAATTGACGACGCTCAGTGACGCCAAAGGTCTGATTGGCCGTGATGCGCCACGCTTCGCGGGACTCATAGGCCCACTGTCCAGCTTCGGTGCAGATCCATCGGGGCGCTTTGAAATGCCGCGTCTCTCTTACGGTACTCATGGAATGGTGGTCCTCGCTTAAAGCCACTACGTCTCAGCCGAGCTAAGTCTAGTGACAGCAGTTACAAACTCAAATGCCTGCTCAGTATAGCGTATCGGTGGCACGAGAGGCGGGTGCATCTGCTGACGGCTGACGATTTTCGGCGGCGGTCGGCGATCAGTGGTCAGCCGTCGCATGTACCAGGCGAAACAAAGGCTTCGCTGCGCGGCCCGTATCTGGCCGAGCAGGTTATAATGCACCTGCGACATCGCAACGAGACAAAGGACGGTCGGTATGCAGGAATTTATTGAGTTCAACCTGGGCGCACGGGTTATCTTCAATGCAGGCGTCGCCCGCGAACTTGGCCCATTGGTCGAAGAGTGTGGTGGGCAGCGGGTTTTTGTGGTCGCTGATAAAGGGGTGGTCAACGCTGGGCTGTTGGCCCCGGTGCTGGCAGGCTTGCAAGGGTGCGTGGTCGGCGTCTTCGACGCGGTGCCGCCCAACTCATCGCTGAACGCGGTGCAACAGGGTACGGCGGCGGCTCGCGAAGCCGGGGCCGATCTGATTATCGCCGTTGGTGGTGGCAGCCCGATTGACACCGCCAAGGGCATGCGGATCCTGCTCACCCTCGGTGGTGAACTGACGGACTACGAGGGCTACAATGTCATCAACCAGCGCCTCACGCCACTGATTGTACTGCCGACAACTGCCGGGACGGGCAGCGAGGTTACGCCCTACGCCGTTATTAAGGACGAAGCGGCGGGGCGCAAGATTAGTGGCATCGTCAGTCGCTTTGTCGTCCCCGACATGGCTGTGCTTGACCCAGAACTGACCCGCAGCTTGCCGCCCACGCTCACGGCGGCGACCGGCATGGACGCCCTTTCGCACGCGATTGAGGCGTATGTCTCGACGAACAACAACCCCTTCAGCGATAGCATGGCCCTGTACGCCATTGACCTCATCGCCACGCATCTGCGGACGGCGGTGCGCCAGGGCGACAATCTGGAGGCGCGTGGGCACATGCTGATCGCCTCGTGTATGGCGGGCATCGCCTGCTCAAGCACGCTCTTCGGGGTGGTTCACGCCATTTCGCACACGGCGGGGGGCATGTTCCCGATCCACCACGGCACCCTGAACTCCATCGCGCTGCCGCTCAGTATGGCGTTCAACAGCCCCGCCGTGCCCGAACGCTACGTGCGTATCGCCCGCGCTTTGGGCATCAACGAGCATGGGCTTAGCCCGGAGGAAGTGATTGCTGCGGGCGTCAGCGCCGTGGCGACGTTGGCAGTTGACTGTGGGTTGCCCACACGCCTGCGCGATGTGGGCGTGCCCGAGACCGCGCTGCCCGAACTCGCCGCGCTTTCGCTGCACGATGGGACGATGTTGACGAACCCGCGTGCCGCTACCGAGGAGGAGTTGCTAGCGTTGGTTCGGGGGATGTGGTAGGGGAAACCGTGATGCGTGATGCGTGACCGGGCCGCATCCTGACCGATCACGGATCACGCATCAGGTGGGATGTTTTATCCGCTTGCCTAAAGCCTTGACGCCGCTTCGCGACTTGGATAGGACGGCGATAGCTGCGTTTGGCTGAATGCGGAACCTACCAATCTCCGGTGTTTCAGGCGAAAAAAACCATTTCCGGGCGTCAAGGTCGGCACGGGTGCTACGAGGCAGCTTAGTAAAACCTAAGCCAGCCGTGAGCTTGCCGCACTTCAAACGGGCACCCGCCCCACGTATGCTGCACTCATACGCACGCGGTAGTAAGTCGGAAGGACGCAGCATCATGGGTAAGCAGTTTACAGAACTTGACGGCGCAACGGTACGCGCTGACGGCACCCTGATTGATCGGCTCGGCCACCCCACCGGCCTCCAGGTACAACCAGGCGGTTTCCTGCTCAGCAATGCTGCCGGACAGCACATTGGCGTCCTTTCAATGGTCGGTCGCGTCTATGATGTCCACGGCAAGCTCGTGACTTGTGTGGTGCGCCGGGACACTCGCGCCACTACGGTGCAGGCGACCACACGCTGAGCTAAGGGCCGTGTGGCGCAGTGGGGTGGGATGTGCAGGGAACTTCTGTGAACTGCCCCCACCGATCCGCGTTCCGAGCGTACCCATTGGGATTGCTTGTACCTCCAAGCGCTATAATGCTTGACAGCCGGTAGGCGAAGAAGTCTCCGCTGTGTGCGTTCCGACTTCGTCCGCGCCTCTTCCACCACCCCGGCTCGTCGTTCCCCTGGATTCCTCAAGCAGATGCTTGGGCGTGCAAAGGAGCAATTCTATGGGCAAGGATACGCTGACTATCACTGACAATCGTACCGGCCAGACCTATGAGCTTCCGATTGAGCACAACACGGTCAAGGCGCTCGATTTTCGTCAGATCAAGACCGCGCCGGACGATTTCGGCCTAATGACTTACGACCCAGCCTATATGAACACGGCTGAGTGTAAGAGCACAATTACCTACATTGATGGTGATAAAGGCATCCTCGAGTATCGCGGCTACCCGATTGAGCAACTGGCTGAACACAGCACCTATCTTGAAGTCGCCTACTTGTTGCTCTACGGCGAGTTGCCAAGCAAAGAGCGCTTGGATTGGTGGTCGTACCGCATCAGTCGGCACCTGTTCCTGCACAACAGCTTGATCGAGCAGATCCAGGCGTTTCGCTACGACGCGCACCCGATGGGCATCCTGGTCAGCGCCGTCGCCGCGATGTCCACCCTTTACCCCGAGGCGAAGGACATTGTCAGCCCTGATGTGCGCGAGAAGCAGATTTGGCGCATCCTGGGCCAGATTCCGACGATTGCCGCCTACGCCTACCGTCACCGCATCGGGCGGCCCTTCAACCAACCCGATAACTCGCTGAGCTACACCTCGAACCTGCTCTACATGATGGACTTCATGAACCAGCGTGATTACGAGGTGAATCCCGTGTTGGCGAAGGCGCTCGATGTTCTCTTCATTCTGCACGCTGACCACGAGCAGAACTGTTCGACGGCGACGATGCGCGGCGTCGGTTCAAGCCACACTGACCCGTACTGCGCGCTCTCGGCGGCGGCGGCGGCGCTCTATGGCCCGTTGCACGGCGGGGCCAACGAGGCGGTACTGCGGATGCTCCAGCAGATCGGCCATGTCAAGAACGTCCCCACCTTCATCGAGAAGGTGAAGAAGGGCGAGGGGCGGTTGATGGGCTTCGGCCATCGCGTCTATAAGAATTACGACCCACGGGCGAAGATCATCCGCAAAGTCGCCTACGAGGTCTTTGAGGCTACCACGAGCAACCCCATGCTCGAAATTGCGGTCGAACTCGAGCGCATCGCCCTGCAAGACGACTACTTCATCTCGCGCAAGCTCTACCCGAACATTGATTTCTACAGCGGCCTGATCTACCAGGCGCTGCGCTTCCCCATCGAGTATTTCCCCTTCCTCTTCGCTATCCCACGCGCCTCGGGTTGGCTGGCTCAGTGGATGGAAATGCTTCAGGACGACGAGCAGAAGATCATGCGCCCACGGCAGGTTTACTTGGGGGCGGCCCGCCGCGATTATGTGCCGGTTGATCAGCGGTAAACGGCTTTAGTTTTTGGGGTGACGGAAACTTACGGTTGGTACTACAGGTGGCCCTTGGCGCGTTGTCGCCCCTGTGGTGCCAGCCGTTTGGATTTTAGATTTTAGACAAGGTTCGTAGTAGGGGCTTTAGCCCCGTACTAACACTTCAACGAGCTTTCAGATTCACCACAAAGATACAAAGGCACGAAGATGCCAAACATGGAAAGTCAGTCTTTGTGCCTTTGTGGTGAGATAAACAGCTAACGTCCCGTTGGAGTGCTAGGCTTGCTAATGCGGCGGAAGCCGCGCCTACGAACTGGCAAACCAACCACAAGGAAACAAACCCATGACGGTTCAGCCGAATAAGGTGGCGCTCGTGACGGGCGGTGGTGGCGGCATTGGGCGAGCGTCGGCGCTGGCGCTAGCGCAGGCGGGTGCCCGCGTGGTGATCGGTGATTTGGACTTGGCGGCGGCAGAAGCGACGGCTGAACGCATTGTGGCGGCTGGGGGCGAAGCCCACGCGCTGCGTTGCGATGTCACTAGCCCCGAGGATGCCGAAGCGCTGGTGCAGGAAACGCTTCGGCACTTCGGCGCGCTCGATTGGGCCGTGAATAACGCCGGGATTGAGGCGACCCAAGAGGCCACCGCACGGCTCCCGGTAGCAACGTGGGAGCGCACGATTGCGGTTAATCTGAGTGGTGTTTTCTACTGTATGCGCGCCGAGATTGTGGCGATGCGTGGGCGCAAGGGCGTCATCGTGAATCTCGCCTCGGTGCTCGGTACGGTCGGTTTCGCGGGCGCAGCGGCCTATGTGGCGGCCAAACACGGCGTTATTGGGCTGACGAAGGCGGCGGCCCTGGAGTATGCGACCCGTGGCATTCGGGTGAATGCGGTTTGTCCTGGCTTCATCGAGACGCCGATGCTCGCCCGAACTGGCGTCACCAGCGACCCCGAGCGGCGCACCGCCATTGAGGGCTTACACCCAATGGCACGTTTG
>CAIRDL010000665.1 GCA_903877345.1 uncultured Oscillochloris sp.
CGGCCTCTCGCTGGTGCAACGTCTGACCAAACTGCACGGCGGCACCATCGAAATTGCGAGTACGCCTGGTGAGGGCAGCCGTTTTACCGTCGTTTTGCCGTGGCTCCCCGTCCTCGCCCTGTGCTAAGGTTACGTCAAAGGGGCGTGTTCGGCAAGGTTTCAGGGGCCAAGGTTCAGGATTCAGGTCGAGCGCATCAGAACGCCTTGGGTGTGTGCAAACAGTAAAGCAGCCGTGAACCTTGGCTGATCAAAAATCACAGTGATTTTGCGGAGCGATTGCGATGGGTGAGCAAAAGAACCTCCGGGCTTCCATCCTCGAACTTGAGACACGGCTGCGCGCTGCTGAGGCGCGGGCCGAGGCGGTTGAACGCGAGGCGGAACTCCAACAAAGCCGCGCCCTCGAACTGAGTGCGCGCCTCAGCGCGATCCTCTCCATCTCAGCCGCGCTGCTGATCAGCCGCGATGTGAACGCCATTGTGCAGTTGGTCGTGCGTGAGGCCGTCAATCTCTTCCCTGGCACCAGTGCGGCGCATCTTTTTCTGCTCGACAGCGAAAGCAACACGCTCGTCTTGCGTTCTTCGGCGGGGACAAACGCGCAGCGCACTGGGCGAGGTCTCGCCGATATGGCGATTCTCGCCCCACGGGCAATGTTCCTCGTCGGCCCCGAACTTGAACTGGCCCTGGCCGCGATTGATCCGGCGGAAATCGCCGCGTTGCAGGCCAGTCTGCCAGGGTGGCCGCCTTATAGTGCGTTGCTCGCGCCTTTGCGGGTCGAGAGCAGCCGGATGGGGGCGATTGTGCTTTATGGTGGGGTCAATGCCCATCTTTATCACCCCCGCGACATCCCTTTCATCCAGGCGCTCGCCGATCTGACTGCCGTGGCGATTGATGAGGTGTTGCAGCGCGCCCGCGCCACCGCGCTCCAGCGCGACCTTGCCCTTACCCAGTCACTTCACGCCGAGGCGCAGGCCCGCCTCAATACTGCCCAGGCCCAACTGCTTCAGAGCGCTAAGTTGGCGGCGGTGGGCGAACTTTCCGCCTCGGTGGCCCACGAGATCAACAATCCGCTCTACGCGGCGCGCAATAGCCTCTATTTGGTGGAACAGGACATGCCCGCCGACGCACCGCAGCGCACGTTCCTCGAAATCGCGCAGCAAGAGTTGGGGCGCATTGCCCGGATTATCACGCGGATGCGCGACTTCTACCGGCCCACCCGCGCTGAACTGGCTGCCACGAATATCAATACCATTCTCCGTGAAACCCTCGAGTTGGTGCAAACCCACCTGCGCCACGGCCACATCCACGCGGTCGCCACCCTCGAACCTGACCTGCCCATTATGATTGCTCACGCCGACCAGTTGCGGCAGGTTTTCCTTAACCTTATTCTTAACGCCTGCGATGCAATGCCCCGTGGCGGCGACCTGCACGTCACCACGCAACTCCTCCAGGCCCGCCCCGAAGCTCCGGCTACCATTGGCATTTACATCGCCGACACGGGCCTCGGCATCGCCCCCGAACACCTGACGCACCTCTTTGAGCCGTTCTACACCACCAAAGCGCAAGGTACCGGCCTCGGCCTCGCCATCAGCGCGCACATCGTTACGCAACATAGCGGGCGTATCACCGTCGAGAGCATCCCTGCGGAAGGCACTACCTTCACGATCCTGCTCCCTGTCAATCGGTAGCGCCGAACGCGAAGCAGGCGGCGTGCATGGTGATGGGTTGGGGTGAAAATGTATCTGTATAAATAATCACAAGTTGTTGCTTTACCACTTCTAGTTGTTATCTCCGCCCGTCACAGCAACGGAGCAGACTGCTACGATAAAGGCGGCTCCTCTTCAGCCGCGCCACTCCGCGACCCACCGCCGGAGGAATATCAACCATGCCCCTTAGGCAAATCCACATTTTTGATGATGATCCAGCTGCCGCGCTGATTACGCAGCGTGGCCTCCAAACACTGCTCGGTGATCGTTTCAGTGTCGTCATCGCCCCGACGCCCAACGCCGCATGGTTGGCGTGTGCTTCTGGCAGTGTTGACTTGCTGATCATTGACCCGAGTCCGCACAGTAGTGGTGTTTTTGGCCTAGTACGAGCGGTGCGCGCCTTCCGCCCCTACATTCCGGTACTCGTGCTCACTGCCTACGACACGCCCGGTCTGCGTGCCAAGATGCGCGACCTTGGTGTGGAGCGTTACGTCGCCAAGCCGATTGAGTTGCGCGAGTTACTGCCCATCGTCGTTTCCTCCCTCGCCACGGAACGTCCCGCCGTCTCTGGGGGCATGTCCCTCGCAACCCTGAGCCTCAGCAGTTCCACCAGCAGTTAGCCGCGTGGTCGTTCCCCACAGCTGAGCGCAAAGCCTACCCTCAACTGAAGCCCCCTCACTTGGCCGTTGGCATGCACAGAGCTTGTCGCCCGGACGTGCATCGGTTAGAATGGCGGCGCGTCCGAGGGGGTTAGAGGCAGAATGGGGGCAGCGTGAGCAGCATGATCGAGGCCGTGCGGGGCATGCACGATGTGTTGCCCGGCGAGCAACGGGCTGCTGCCCACGGGCGCGCCGCGATTGAGGCGGTGTTCGCCGCCCACGGCTATACGCCCCTGGATTTGCCGATCATCGAACACCGTGACCTTTATCTGCGAAAACTCGGCGAAGAACTGGTGGGCAAAGTCTACGAGTTTAGCTTTGGCGGGCGCGAGTTGGCGCTGCGTCCCGAGTGGACCGCCTCCGTGCTACGGGCGTATGTCGCCCATTTGCAAGACCAGCCCTTGCCCCTGCGCTTCAGTTATGCTGGCCCCGTCTTTCGCTACGAACGCCCCCAACGCCATACCTACCGCCAGTTCACCCAAGTTGGTATCGAGTTGGTCGGTGGCCCGGCCCCGCGTGCCGATGCCGAAATCCTGGCGTTGGCGTGCGCTGGCCTCGATGCCGCCGGCGTGACGGATTACCGCGTGCTGGTGGGTCATGTCGGCCTCATTCGGGCGATTCTGGGCAGCCTTGGGCTGACGGAGCGCGCCCAGGGGATGTTGGTCTGGAGCCTGGAACATTTGCGGAAGGCTGGCCCCGCTGCGGTGGGCCAGCGTTTGC
This sequence comes from uncultured Oscillochloris sp., assembly GCA_903877345.1. GTDB lineage: Bacteria > Chloroflexota > Chloroflexia > Chloroflexales > Chloroflexaceae > CAIWXH01. The sequence continues at coordinate 3,083 of CAIRDL010000665.1, forward strand.
GTGAGGATGCTGGCGAGCCGCCTTTGGGCCTTGATCTGCC
>CAIRDL010000666.1 GCA_903877345.1 uncultured Oscillochloris sp.
AAATCTTAACTACGTTAATTAAGAAATTGACGATCACGCCGAACCGCTTTATACTGAGCCTCGTGCGTTCTGTTGCGCCCCACCTGAAACCCAATCCCTGAAACCTTGTCTAAGGAGCTTTCGATGGCACGGATCTATAGCAGCATCACCGAGTTGGTCGGCAACACCCCGCTCGTGCGCTTGAACAAGGTCAATGACAGCGCAGCGACCGTGCTCGCCAAGCTTGAATACTTCAACCCGGCGGGTTCGGTCAAAGATCGCATCGGCCTGGCGATGCTTGAAGCCGCCGAGCGCGAGGGCAAAATCAAGCCTGGCGTGACGATTTTGGTTGAGCCGACCAGTGGCAATACGGGGATTGGCTTGGCCTTCGTCGCGGCGGCGAAAGGCTACCGGCTCATTCTTACCATGCCCGAAACGATGAGCGTTGAGCGGCGCAAGCTGTTGCGGGGCTATGGTGCCGAGTTGATTCTTACGCCCGGAGCTGAGCGGATGCCTGGGGCTATTCGCAAGGCTGAGGAGATTCTCGCCACGCTGCCCAACGGTTTTATGCCCCAACAATTCAAGAACCCCGCCAACCCCGCGATTCACCGCCAGACCACCGCCGAGGAGTTATGGAACGACACCGACGGGCAGCTTGATATCTTCGTCAGCGGGGTCGGCACCGGCGGCACCATCACCGGCGTCGGCAGTGTCCTCAAGGCGCGCAAGCCTGCCGTGCAACTCATTGCCGTTGAACCCGAAGGTTCCCAAGTGCTGGCGGGCGGACAACCTGGCCCTCACAAACTCCAGGGCATCGGGGCTGGGTTCATCCCTGATGTGCTCGACCTCAGTTTGTTGGATGAGATCATTCCGGTCAGCGACGATGATGCCTTTGTGATGGCCCGCCGCCTCGCCCGCGAGGAGGGTCTGCTGGTCGGTATCTCTAGTGGTGCTGCCGCCGCCGTTGCGATGCGTGTCGCCCGCCGCCCCGAGAATGCGGGCAAGCTGATCGTCTTCGTCGCCCCCAGCAATGGCGAGCGCTACCTCAGCACCGCGCTCTACAGCGAAGAGTAGCCTTGCGCCGAGGTTGCAGCAGGGCTGCGGGCGGGAGGCCAACGCATCCAACAAGCTTCTGATGACGTTGACGTGGCCCTACGTCTGCAAGCTGCAACCTTGGCTCACATCCGCCAGAGGGGGCTGGGCACGGTTCCACCCCGCATCAAGTGCTCAAACAGGGTGGGCGGCAAGGGTTCGCTGAACAAATAGCCCTGGAACAGATCGCACCCGCTGGTTTGCAGGAAGGCGTGCTGCGCGGGCGTCTCCACACCTTCGGCGACCAAATCCATGTGTAGGTGGTGCCCCAGCGTGACGATGGCGCTCACAATGCCCCGTTCGCTCTCGTCGCCAGTTTTGCCGATCCGCATCACAAATGAGCGATCAATCTTGAGCACGCTGATCGGCAACCGTTGGAGGTAGGCCAACGACGAGAAGCCGGTACCAAAGTCGTCAATGGCGAGGGTCAAATTCAGCGCTCGCAACTCGCTTAGATGGCGTATGACCGCATCAACATCGCCCATGAGCATGCTCTCGGTCAGTTCAAGCTCGATCCAGCGCGGGTCGAGGCCACTCTGAACCAAGATCTGATGCACCATCGGGATGAAGTTCGGTTGGGCGAACTGGAGCGCCGAGACATTCGCGGCGATCTTTAGAGGCGGGAAGCCTCGGCGCTGCCATTCCCGCGTCTGCCGACAGATCTCGGTGAGACACCACTCGCCAATCGGCACAATCAGGCCCAACTCTTCAGCCAGCGGGATAAAGCGCACCGGCGGAATCAGCCCCAACTGCGGATGGCACCAGCGCAACAGCGCCTCGGCCCCCGCCAGGTGGCCGTGCCGATCAACCTTAGGCTGGTAGTAGACGAACAGTTCACCACGCTCGACCGCCCGCCGCAGGTGCGTTTCAAGCTGGAGGCGTTCGAGCGCGGCGCGGTTTACCGTGGCGTTGAAAAACTGGAAGCTGTTCCGCAGCGTGCTTTTGGCCCAATACATCGCCGCGTCAGCATTGCGCTGCAAGGTCTCGGCATCCTCACCGTCAGCCGGGAAGAGGCTGGCCCCGATGCTGGCACTCACAAACAGTTCGCGGCCATCAATTAGGAAAGGCATCCGCAGCATATCGTGGAGCCGCCCTGCCACCCGCGTCACCTGTTGATGCCCTGTGACATGCGCCAACACCAGCATAAACTCGTCGCCGCCGTGACGGGCTAGCGTATCAGTCGTGCGCACGCAGCCCTCAAAGCGCCGGGCGAGTTGCACGAGCAGCGCATCGCCGACCCCGTGCCCCAGGGTGTCATTGATCTGCTTAAACCGATCAAGATCAATGAAGAGTACCGCCACGATGCTCTTGCTGCGCCGGGCAGCCTCAAGCGCCTGGCGCAGCCGATCCTCAAAAAGCAGGCGGTTGGGCAGGCCAGTCAGCGTGTCGTGGTGCGCTTGGTAGGCTAATTGGCGCGTCCGCTCATGCTGCTCGACCTCAATGGCGAGCAGTTGGCCGATCATCTCGACGAAGGTCAAATCGTCGGCACCCGGCGCATTAGGGTTGCGACGGCAGAGGATTAACTGGCCGAGGGTGCCGTGGTCGCTCACCTGAAACGGTGCCCGCCAACAACGACACGGGCCCTCGCTCACCCCAAGGGCGCAGCGCGACGGCTCGATCTGATCTTCGGGGCGAGCGACCGCAATGGTCAAGCGTTCCGCCCCGTTATTGTCGCTGTCGGCAGCCCAGAGCGTCGCCATCGGCGCCACCCTGCTGGAAGCCTATGACCGGGCCTACAAGACCGATCCCGAGTCGGCCTTCGGCGGAATCATCGCCGTCAACGGCGAACTGGACGGA
>CAIRDL010000667.1 GCA_903877345.1 uncultured Oscillochloris sp.
ACTTCTAATTCCTTCCTAGGACTTCTAATTCGTGACTCGCACCCGCTAATTCCTTCCTAGGACTTCTAATTCGTGACTCGCACCCGCTAATTCCTTCCTAGCGCTGCTAGGATGTGATTTGTGGGCGCTCATGCCTTCCTGGGACATGGTTCAAGCCACCTTGACCGTCTGGGCGATGCGTAGACGCGGCTTCGCTAGCCAGCCGCTTGGAATCGTAAAGCGGAGTCAAGGTTTTCGCCGGCTGAAGCCTTGACTCCGCTTTACGATCTGGATAGGACTGCTAGAGCCGCGTTTAGTACCGGTTCGCAGGCTAGAAGCCTGCCCTACGCATGGTAAACCTGAAACCTTGTCTAAGGTTCTGGGCACCGCATCAGAACGCCAACCATCGTGCGTCGTTCGTGTACGCGCTTCTCGAGTGACGCGAGCGCGGCAGCGCCATGATCTTTATATCGTTGCCGGGCTGATCCAGAGCGCCGCGACGCGCACGCAAGTCGTGCTTGCCACCCAAATCCATGACGCTGCTTGACGCCTTTGCGCCAGCCGATCTGATTGTGGTTGACCGACCAGATCGGGCCTCGACGTTTCAGCGGCTTGCCCCTGAACCCCTGGCAGCTTGGCTCGCTGACTACTCGCTCGCCGAGCTTTAGCGGCAAAGATCGGCTTGCTGACCATCCGTGCGCGTTGTCCTCATTTTGCTGGTTGGCTAACGCGCCTGGAGGGGTTGGCGCTTGATTCAGCTTGAACTGAGGCGCGGGGCTGCGTCCAGAGTGCGTACCACGGCGTCTGCGAAGGCCGTCACCAGCGCCCAGTCCGTATACGCGTAGTCACGGCGTGTGTCGGTGTCGCCGCCCTGGCGGGCCCTGAACCACCGGATGAGCAGACGGGTGAACGGCGGGTAGCGCGTGTAGGGGATAGCACCGGCAATGATCGCCACCTGCGGCGGATACCAGCCGGTCGCCACGCAGAAGTGTGCAACCACTTTGCGCGCAACCGCGTGGTTCTCGGGCCGACTACTCGCGGCGACGCCACTCACCGAAAAGAAGGCACTGGGTAGGCGATTCAGCAGCTTCCGATGTTGGCGGGCGAAGACGTGGATGGCGCGCAGGTGTCGGTTCTGGTACACCGGCGATCCGAGGATCATCGCGTCAGCGGCGGCCAGTTCCGCCGGTGACGGAATCGTCATCACATCTCGCACGGTGACCTGATGGCCGTGGGCCGCAAGCGCCTGCGCGAGATGCTGGGCGACCTTCGCGGTATGGCCGTAGGTCGTGGCGTAGAGGATCAGAACCGTTGTCATCGCTTACCTCCCTGCTGGTCATCGAACCCCGGAACCGCATTGCTCATGGGCGCATGGGCGATCCTCACCCAAGCTTCGTGTCACCAGCGACATCAAGCTCCATGTGGAATGGAACGGGTTGCGCGTGAGGAGTCCGCCATCAGCGGGGATGGGTAGCGTGCGCTGCGTCCCACGAGCCTACCCTATGTTGCGAACCCTGTCTAGAAAGCAGCGAACGGGAAGTATATATAGCAATCCTACGCGGATTGTGAAGCCGGGAGGCTAAAGCCTCCGGCTACGTTGTTACGAAGCCTGCCTTCGCAGGCTTCTCTAGACCGCGTAGGCGGTCTTCGCTGTACGTAGCCCGTGGCTTCAGCCACCGGGCGGGCGCGCAACAACCTGTGTAGGACTGCTATATGCGAGTCCGTCAGCGTGCCTTCGTCAAAAAGCGTGAGAAACAGGTCGAACACCTCAGGGTGCGCTTTCTCGATCTCATCAAGGAGCACAACGGAATACGGACGATTCCGCAGCGACTGGCTGAGTTGGCCCGGCTCGTCGTAGCCAAGATAGCCGGGAGGGGCACCAATGAGCCGCGAGACCGTGTGCTTCTCTGCAAACTCAGACATATCGAGACGCAGGAGCGCCTTCGCGTCGCCGAAAAGATGCTCGGCGAGCGACTTGGCTAACTGGGTCTTTCCGACACCCGACGGCCCGGCAAAGAGAAAAACACCCTTTGGCCTACGAGGATCGCGCAAGCCGGTGTACGCGAGTTGCATGGCGCTCGTCAGCACGGTGATGGCCGCCTTCTGTCCGATGACATGCGTTGCAAGATGGGCATCTAGGCTGGTCAGGAGTGCCTGAACGTTGACGGTCAGATGCCCGACTGGCACACCGGCGATGTCGCCCACAATCGTGGTCACGAGTTCTGGGGTAACCACGGGTGCCCGCTGAAGTTCCGCACGGCTACAGGCAATACCGAGGATGGCAACCGCCTTATCGGGGAACTGGCGCGTCGGAAGGTACTGGGCGGCCAAGTGTACGATCATATCGAGTGCGTCGGGTCGGACAATCAGGCCGTGATGGTGCTCGTAACGCGGGACGATACCGGCCAGAATTGCCCGCGTGGCAGCTTCAGATGGTTCTGAAACGATAACTTTTTCGAAGCGGCGCACGAAAGCGGCGTCCCTTGCGATGTGACGTGTGAATTCCTCAAGCGTGGTGATGCCGATACATGTGATCTCACCCCGCGCAAGGGCGGGCTTCAGGATATTCGCGATGTCAACGCCACCACTGCTCGCGCTCCCGGCACCAACCAGCACATGAAATTCATCAATGACAACGATGACATCATCCGTCCGCTTGATCTCTTCGAGGAGACCCTTGATGCGTTCCTCTAGCTCACCACGGTAGGCAGTTCCGGCAACCAGCGTGCCGACATTCAGCTCGATGAGCCTGATATGTTCCAGCTTGCGTGGCACTTTGCCTTCCGCAATATCCTGGGCAAGGCGTTCGACAACGGCGGTTTTACCGACCCCCGGCAAGCCCAACAGGAGTGCGCTGTTCTTACCTTGGCGAAGCAGCACCTCCGTAAGCTGACGAACTTCATCCTCCCGACCAGTAAAGTACCACCCCTACCCCAACTGCAGCTTGTCCGCGATCTCCTTCAGCACAGCGTTGACTTGGGCGATCACGTTGTCCGGTGGCGGCCCATCACCGCCTAGCTCAATCCGCACATGCACCTTTAGCCCGTGGCCTGCTGCTGCGTTGCGGAGGTCGGCGATCTGCTCCCCGAGATTCTGGATCTCGTGAGTCTGTAGCTCAGCCTCCGCCACGCACACGCCGGGTCCCGGATCTTTGATCGCCGTCGGCTGCGGCTTTGGTTCCGGTAGTGGGTATGGCTTCTCAACCGGTACCCGCACACGGATGGTCTGTGCTCCGCCGTAGTCACACGGCCAAGTACCCGAGTCTAGCGTGCGTTCGAGGTAATGGGCGTTAAATGCCCCGGTCAGCGCGTCGCGTATGCGTACCCAGGGCATGGTTTTGCCCAGGCGGCTCGATAGTGCCGTCGCGATAGCGAGCGCCGTGGTCACCTCGCCGCTCCATGCTTCAGGGAGATTTGGCTGGAGAATCTCCATCGGCGGGATTGACGCTGGCGGGGCTTGCAGATGGGCTGAGTCGGTGAGGATGCCGTCAGGGATTGGCTCCGCAAACATGCTCGCTGGCCCGTTGCTGAGCCAGAGCTTACCGTCATGCACCAGGGTGTGGATTGCCGCTTCCAACAGTGGTCGTCCCACCTTTGGGATGACCAGCGACTCTTCGTAGCCTGCTTTCTGAACCTTTACGACGTTCGTTCCCGAAAAGTAGGCACAAAGAGTACTGAAGGTGATCGCCTCGTTCGCCCAGAGGCCGGGGAGGGTTTTTGGGTGCAATAGGGTCGGGTTCAGCTCGGTTAGCTCGGCTGCCTCCGGTAAAACGACTTCCAGGCTTGGATCTTTGAGCGCGACGTCATCAACCTGGGTGTGCCAGAAGGTGCGGTATGAGCCATCGGGTCGGCGCAGGCGCATCACGAACATGCCGCTGACGCAGCCGTCCGTGAGGGTGTCAATGATCGCTTTGCGATTGAGCATCTTCGGCAGATGCGGAAACTGCGCGAATGCACCAACCAGATAGGAGACCCGGCGGTTGGTGTCGCTGGCGTGCCAGAGTTCGTACGGCCCCTCGGGGAGCAGGGTGTCGGCGCTGACCGCCGTGTCCTGGATTCGTGAGCGCGGGTCGTTTTTGACCCTGGTGAAGAGTGGGTCGCTCGTGACCACGATTTTGAAGGCCTGAGCGTCGTTCTTGTCGGATACCGTCACGACGATGCAGTATGCCTGGGTGATCGCTTCGGGGATGCGCTTTTTTGCGGCCTCCAGATGTGCGGTCATGGTTCCCATGCGCGCCGGGTCAACGTCCTGGCCTTTGAGTTGATTGCGAACTTCTTCCCATCCAAGGTACTCACGCACGCGCTGCCGGGCCACATCAATCCCATCGCGCGAGGGCGCGACCAGCACCAGGGCGTTGCGATAGGTGCGCGGATTGTCTGCCGCTGTCGTCTCATTCAGGAAGCGGGCGGCTTCGGGACTCGGCTTCCCCGAGTCTGAGGTGGCCCGTGGCCCCAGCACGGCATAGTGAAAGTCGCCGTCGTCGTCAATATCAACTGGTTTCGCCGGCATGTTGTGCGGCTTCGCTCCTGCCGCCGAGGCACCTTGGGTGAGGCTCTTTAGCTTGCCGATCTCATCCTCAAGCCGTACATCAATGTCCGTACTGGAGACGCGCTTACATGCGTCGTCGTGCATCTGGCGCAAGTTCGGTTTGGTGCCCAGCCGCCAGGTCTTCGGCAGCCCCTTCTGGCCGGTCGCGTTCACATCGGCGTCGTTCAGTCCTTCCTCGTCCAGGAACCAGGAAACCTGCGCCCAGCGCGTCAGTGCCTTCTCCAGATCGATCCGGTCTGGGCGGGTGTGACCAACCAGAAGCAGGAGATCGCGGGTCTGGGCCTTTTGCCCGATGGGTTGGGAGTGCAGGAACGTGGCGACGACCGCCTGCTCGACCTCGCGAAAGCTCAGGCCGGTCGTGTCGGTCTGGATCTCGCGGGCCTTTCGTAGCTCGCCTTCAAGAATGGATGTCCACTCCTGCTTTTTGCCTGCATATTCTTCGGCGGCGGCCACGTTCGTGAGTTCGCGGGCTGCCTCTGAGAGGCTGTCATCGCCGGGGGTGTTCAGAAAGACGTTGGTGCCGATGAGCGGGGCGGCATCCCACTGCTCCGCCTCGCGTAGCGCCAGAGCGAAGGTGCGCAGGATGCCGCGTGTGCGCTGAAAGCCCTCTAGGTTGGTCCACTTCACGTAGAGGATTTCGGTCAGGTCTGGGTGGAACGGGAAGCTGCGCAGGTAGCGGCTCTCGGCGGTGGTGCCTTCTTTTTTGGTCTGCTCATCAAGGGAGTGAATGCCCTTGAGTGCCGCAACCACGTGCGAGCGGAAGGCGTTGGAGTCGCGGATCGATTCCGTGGTGAAGAAGCGTCGCCGCAGCACCTCGGCCACGTCATCTTTGCCGACGGGCTGGACACTTTCCTCGCGGGCACGGCGGAAGATGCTGTGCATTTCCTGCGTCAGCTCCTTGCCCAGCGTGTCGCTTTTTCCTGGGTCTGTGGCCAACAGTGAAGCAACCATCGCACAGCGGTCAACCTTGGTTGCGGCCTGGGTGAGGTACTGGAAGAAATTGATCAGTCGTCCGCGCCAAGCCGGGTCGAGGCCGACCTTCTCGCGGGCGTACATCAGCACCTCGTCTAGCAGGATGAGGGTGCCAAGATCATCCTTTGCGGGCAGGGTCAGCAGTTCGACGAGCAGGTTCTCAGCGGGGGCGCTCTCGCGCTCCTCGGCATCGCCCTGGGCGTTCAGGAGGCGCAGACCATCATCGCCAGCAAGCTGGTAGGCCATGACGCTCCAGGGCTGCTTGAGCCAGCGCAGGCTGCCATTCGGCCCGCGTACCTCCATGCCTTTCTCTACATCGAGCTTGTCGAAGCAGAGCGCGGCGACCCTGGCCTTCGGCAGCGGTATCCCGATATGCTGAACAAACTCTTTGACCGCTGGGAGATCAGGCAGGTTCTCGGGGTCGTTGGCGAGATGGAACATCGCAATCAGGGTGTGGGTCTTCCCGCCACCGTAGGTCAGCTCAAGCTGGCGGATCGCCTTGTCGTTTTTGCCCGCGAGGCGCGTTACGACATCCTTGGCCAGTTCGCGCAGGTTGTAGGTGGGGTAGGTGAGGGCGAAAAATTCTGAGGGGCGCTCGTAGACCGGGCGATGCCCGCGTTGCATCACTACGTCGTAGAGATCTGCGGCGAAGATTGCGAGTGAGAGTTCACCGGTACGCAGGTCGTCACGGAGTTGTACGACCTTGTGCCAGGGAGTCCAGGCTGCTTTGCTCATTTATGAG
>CAIRDL010000668.1 GCA_903877345.1 uncultured Oscillochloris sp.
GGTCAAGGTTGATACGCCCGAGGTCAAGGTTGATACGCCCGAAGTCAAGGCTGATACACCGGAAGGTGGGGTAAAAAGCGATAAGGGGGAGGCCAAAGTCAATGATGGAGTCGCTAAAAAGCCTGACAAGTTTGTCGATCTAACCAATGATAAGGTACGAAACCATATTCTTGAAGGCGATGAAACCGATGGAGGTCATCGCCACGGTACAGGTAAATCTGGCAAAAGCGAATTTCCTGCGGACTGGAGCGATGAGAAAATTCTTCACGAAGTATCTGACATCGCTACCGATCCTAATGCGACTTGGGAACAGCAGACAGGCAAGCTAGGTGCACAATACACAAAAGCTGGCGATCCTGTGCGTTGGAAAGTTACGGCTACGCATGATGGAATTGATATAACCGTTATTGTGGAGCCGCATGGTCGAGGTATTGTCACCGGATTTCCGACCAATACGCCCCGGAACCCTTAATCTTAACGATCATCATGAAGGGCATAATGTATGGCTGAATCTACGGATACTGAGGGTTTGCTGCGAAGGGCGGCCATCCTTATTACATCGATTTCTGATTCTCAGCAGGCTGATATTGTTGAATACATTGATGCTAACGAGCTAGGATTGGCACTCGATACTTTGTGCGCTTTCTTATATGAGGATGATCTACATCTTTCGCACGAGGCGTACCATCTCTTAGCTAAGGCTGGTAATGCGTTGGGCATCGAAATGCGTGTCTGGGAAAAGCTTAAGGACTTAGTTCAGGAATAGGACGCTTCTTTCAAGGGTTCACGCTCTATGCAACTCCACCTCCATCCCACCGATCCCCGCTTCTTCCTCGTCCCTGCCGACGCGGACCTGCCGACGGGTGCGCAGGAGATCGTCGCCCTCAACGGCGCACGGCGCATGGTCAACCCGGAGGTTCTCGCCTCCTTCGAGGTGAGCGAGGAGCAGGCCCGCGCCCACTTGGAGGCCCAGGTCGGGCAGGGCCTGGGGCAGGTTCTTGCCGTCCTCGGCACGCTCCTGCCTCCTGCCCCCGCCGCGCCGGGTGCAGCCATCCCATCGGGTAGCCTCGATCTCACATCCCTGGCCCGGCTGTTCGACCTCGCTCCCGAGCAACTTCGTCACGACCCCGCCGCCGCTCGCCCGGCCCTCGCCCGGCTGGCCGAGGAATTGCGCCTGACCGCCATCGTCTCCGCCGACCCGTCCCCCGCAGCCCAATCGGCGGCCCGTCGGCGCGCCCGCCGACTCGCCGCCCGCCTGCGTCGCGGCGGCATCGATCCCGGCCCCTGGATCGAACAACTGCCCGAGCAACTCGCCGCCATCGCCCGCATCGACCGTGCAGGTGCTGCGCCGGTCATCGCCGCCCGGGTCGAGGCCTTCGTCCAGAGCCTTGCCGCTGGAAAGGAGGATCTTGGTCGGCGTCTCGACGCTCTGGTTGAAGATTTGGAACACGAGTTTGGCGACCGGCGTGATCAGGAGCGACAGCGCTACGAGCGGGCTAAGGCCAGCGCGGCGGCTGACATTGCGGCGGCCCTCCGGGCACACGGCCTTGATTCCAAGTGAGCAGATTCCCCCGCGCCATCCTCCTCCTCGCGGCCATACCCTTACCCAAAACGTTTATCTTGAAGCAAAGCGGGCATGGGAAGGGGCCGCAACAGCATCCTGATGCAGAATTCGATACATTGCAGCAATATCTACCAAGCGCTGAAAGCCCTTCCATATGACCGTGACGCCAGGATCACCATCACCGGTGCGGCCTTGGA
>CAIRDL010000669.1 GCA_903877345.1 uncultured Oscillochloris sp.
CCGTCCTCAATCGCCACCGGCACAATCAGTTCGATGCCCATCTGCACATTATCGCCCGGCATCACCATCTCCATGCCTTCCGGCAGATGGATCGAACCGGTCACGTCGGTCGTTCGCACGTAGAACTGGGGCCGATAACCGGGGAAGAACGGCGTGTGGCGCCCGCCCTCTTCCTTCTTCAGCACGTAGACCTGGGCCTGGAACTTTTTGTGCGGCTTGATCGAACCAGGCGCACACATCACCTGGCCCCGCTCCACGTCGGTACGCTCCACGCCGCGCAACAGGCAGCCCACATTGTCGCCCGCGATGCCCGAGTCCAGCGTCTTCTGGAACATTTCCACGCCCGTCACCACGGTCTTGCGCGGAATGCCCTCTTCCATACCGACAATCTCAATCGTGTCGCCAACCTTGACCTGGCCGCGCTCGATGCGGCCCGTCACCACGGTGCCGCGCCCCTTGATGCCGAAGACATCTTCCACTGGCATCAGGAAGGGCTGATCAATCGCCCGCTTCGGCGTCGGGATGTAATCATCCACTGCCTGCATGAGGTCGAGAATGGGCTTGTATTCGGGGGCATTAACGTCCTTGCTGGTACTCTCCAGCGCGGCGCGGCCCGAACCCCGCACAATGGGAATATCGTCGCCAGGGAAGTCATACTTCGACAGCAGTTCGCGCAACTCCAGCTCCACCAGTTCGAGCAGTTCCGGGTCGTCCATCATGTCCACCTTGTTAAGGAAGATGACGACGGCAGGCACTTGGACTTGGCGAGCGAGCAGGATATGCTCGCGGGTCTGGGGCATGGGGCCATCGGGAGCCGAAACGACGAGGATCGCCCCGTCCATCTGGGCCGCGCCGGTGATCATATTCTTGATGTAGTCCGCGTGGCCGGGACAGTCCACATGGGCATAGTGGCGGTTATCGGTCTGATACTCAACGTGGCGAATAGCAATAGTGATGCCACGGGCGCGCTCTTCGGGGGCATTATCAATCTGGTCGTAGGCCACAAACTGGGCACCCCCGCGCAGCGCAAGCACCTTGGTGATCGCGGCGGTCAGCGTGGTCTTGCCATGATCCACATGCCCAATCGTCCCGATATTCACATGCGGCTTCGTCCGCTCGAACTTCTGCTTCGCCATTATGTACCTCGCTCAACTAGATGGCTTGCCAACGCCTGCCGAAGGAAAAGGTGCTGCCTGTGGGGCCGTGCCCCTAACTCGTGTGCGGCGGTGCGCCGCTTGACCAACATGCGTACAGAGCGGCGGGGAGCAAGCGGCCTGCCGGCTGCTCCCGCAGCACCAACTCGCCTGCGCTAATCCGGCCTTCCCGCCCCGTCAGGGCCGCCGCCAGCACATTGTGCAGGGTCAGCGCCGACATACTTGTCGCATAAGCGCTGAGCAAAAGACCGAGCGGTTGCTCGCTCAAGAGCTGCACACACTGCTCAACCAACCCCGTCAGTTGCTCGTGCAAGCGCCAGATCTCGCCCTGCGGACCACGCCCGAAGACGGGCGGATCCAACAAAATCAGGTCATACCGCCGCCCGCGTCGGAGTTCACGGGCAATAAACTTCCCCACATCATCAACCAACCAGCGAATGGGCCGCGCATCAAGCCCCGAGAGATGTTGATTTTCCTGCGCCCAGCGCAACGCGGGCTTCGAGGCATCTACGTGCGTAACGTGGGCACCGCGCTCAGCGGCAAAAAGACTGCTCAGCCCGGTGTAGCCAAACAGCACCAGCGCGGTCGGTGCGGGCCGGGAGGCGATGTGCCGCTCCAGCCAAGCCCAATGGGCACTATGCTCAGGGAAAACCCCCGTATGCCGAAAGGGCGTCAAACGCACCCAAAAGGTCAGATTGTTCGCGTGCAACGGCCACTGGTCGGGCAACGGGCGGCGCTGGAACCACTGGCCGGGACTTTCCTCGCCGCCCTTTGTTTTGGTAAAAACCGCGTCGGCCTGTTGCCACACCTGCTCCGGCAACGTCGGTCGCCAGATCGCCTGGGTTTCGGGCCTGACGAGGGTGTACGGGCCAAAGCGTTCAAGCTTCGCCCCGTTGCCCGTATCAAGCAGTGCATACTCAGGCCAAGGCGGCGGGGCCAACAGGTGCAACGCAACCATGATTAGCCTGCGCTGCGCTTCTCAATAATCTCCTTGGCCAGCGCATCGGGCAGAGCCTCGTAGTGGTCAAATTCCATTGACGAGGTGGCACGGCCTTGAGTCGCCGAGCGCAGATCCGTGGTATAGCCGAACATCGTCGCCAAGGGTACGAAGGCGCGCACCACCTGAGCATTGCCCCGCGCCTCCATCCCGTCTACGCGCCCGCGCCGCGAGTTGAGGTCGCCGAGCACCGGGCCGAGGAAATCCTCGGGTGTTACCGTCTCGACCTTCATAATCGGCTCAAGCAACTGCGGTCGTCCTCGGCGCACGCCATCCTTCAGCGACATTGAGGCGGCGATCTTAAAGGCCATTTCCGACGAGTCCACCTCGTGGAACGAGCCATCGTAGAGCGTCGCCTTCAGGTCCACCACCGGATAGCCCGCGATCACGCCGGTATGCATCGCCTCTTTGATGCCCTGCTCAACCGGGCCGATATACTCACGCGGGATCGAGCCGCCGATGATGCCGTTGACAAACTCAAAGCCCTTGCCAGGCACCTGCGGCTCGAACTTGAGCTTAACGTGGGCAAACTGTCCCTTGCCACCCGTCTGCCGGACGAAGCGCGTCTCAATGTCAATCGCCTGCGTAATCGTCTCGCGGTACGAAACCTGGGGCTTACCCTGATTGGCCTCGACCTTATACTCGCGGCGCATACGGTCAACGATCACCTCAAGGTGCAACTCGCCCATACCCTTGATAATCGTCTGGCCCGTCTCTTGGTTGGTATAGACCCGGAAAGTCGGATCTTCCTCCGAGAGCCGATTGAGCGCAATCGCCATCTTATCCTGATCAGCCTTCGTCTTCGGCTCAATCGCCAACTCGACGACTGGCTCAGGGAAGCGAATGCTCTCAAGCACAATCGGCTTCTCAGGGTCACAAATCGTATCGCCGGTAAAGCTCTGCTTGGGGCCGACCATCGCAGCAATATCGCCCGCGTAAACCTGATCAATATCCTCGCGGTGGTTGGCGTGCATCTGCAAAATACGGCCCAGGCGCTCGCGCTGCCCACGGGTCGTATTAAGCACATAATTACCCTTCTCAATCGTGCCGGAATAGACCCGGAAGTAGGCCAACTTGCCCACATACGGATCGGCCACAATTTTGAAAACCAAGCCGGTGAACGGTGCCTGATCACTCGTTTCGCGAGCAATGATCACCGCCCCCTCCTCACCCAGCACATGGCCGGGGTGCGTCCCCTGAATAGCCGGGCGGTCGAGTGGCGACGGAAGATATTCGACCACCGCATCGAGGAGTTTCTGCACGCCCTTATTCTTCAGAGCCGCGCCGCAGAGCACTGGCACGAGGCGACCATCAATCGTCGCTTTGCGGAGGCCGCGCTTCAACTCGTCAATGGTCAGTTCCTGGCCTTCGAGGTAGAGCAGGGTCAGCTCATCATCGGTCTCAGCGATCATTTCGACCAGATCGCCCCGCGCCTTCTCGGCAGAGGCGACCAAATGGTCAGGGATGGCAACCTCTTGCACATCCTTGCCCAAATCATCGTTATAAATGGTCGCCTTCATCGTCAGCAGATCAATCTCACCCTTGAAGGCTTGCTCAGCGCCAATCGGCAACTGGAGCACGGCAGGCTTCGCGCCGAGACGCGAAACAATCATGCTAACGCAGCGCTCGAAACTCGCGCCAGTGCGATCCATTTTATTGATAAAACAGATGCGCGGGACACTGTACTTATCAGCTTGGCGCCAGACCGTCTCGGACTGCGGCTCCACGCCAGCGACGCCATCGAAGACCACGACGCCGCCATCGAGCACGCGCAGGGAGCGCTCAACCTCGACGGTAAAATCTACGTGGCCGGGGGTATCAATAATATTGATCCGATAGAGCGTCTCGCCCAACGTCCACTGCGCCGTCGTCGCCGCCGACGTAATGGTAATGCCACGCTCCTGCTCCTGCTCCATCCAGTCCATCGTCGCGGTTCCTTCATGAACCTCGCCGATTTTATACGTCCGTCCGGTGTAGAACAGGATGCGCTCGGTCGTCGTGGTCTTGCCCGCGTCAATGTGGGCGATAATGCCGATATTGCGGACCTTATCGAGAGCGAACTGGCGTGGCATACCGATCCCTACTCCTAAGTCAGGCGACACAAACGCCGCCGGTGATTACCCTTGCACCCGCACGAGCCTACAAACGTCCGTAGTGAGCAAAGGCGCGGTTGGCCTCGGCCATCTTATGGACATCTTCCTTGCGCTTAATGGTATTGCCCGTATTGTTAAAGGCATCAACCAACTCAGTCGCCAAGCGCTCGAACATCGGGCGACCCGTGCGCGCCCGTGACGCGATGAGGAGCCAGCGCATCGCCAAAGCATAGCGGCGCTCACTCTTAACCTCGACCGGCACCTGATAGGTTGCGCCGCCGACCCGCTTGGGCTTCACCTCAATCGAGGGGCTGGCATTGCGGAGCGCCTGCTCGAAAACC
>CAIRDL010000670.1 GCA_903877345.1 uncultured Oscillochloris sp.
AGGGATGCACATTTCTATGACCGCTACCACCGGGACGACCACGTTACCCCAAGCCCGAGGGATTGAGCCGACCCGTGAGTCGCTTATGCAGGCCCTCGTTGATCACCTCTACTACTCACTCGGTACCACCATTCAGTCCGCCAGTAAGCGCGGCATCAACACCGCCCTTTCGCTCGTCGTGCGTGACCTGCTGATGACCCGCCGCCGCCAGACCACTGACGCCCATTACCAGGCTAATCCCAAGTTCGTCTACTATCTCTCTGCCGAATATATGCTCGGCAAACAGTTGCCCCAGAATTTGCTCTACACAGACACCACCGAACTGATCCGCGAGGTCCTCACCGCCAACGGGCACAACCTCGATGAACTGCTTGAGCTTGATGTCGAACCCGGCCTCGGCAACGGCGGCTTGGGGCGGCTCGCCGCCTGCTTCATCGACTCGTTGGCGACAATGGACATCCCGGCGGTCGGCTATGGGATTCGCTACGAGTTCGGGATTTTCAAACAGACCTTCGTTGATGGGCGTCAAGTCGAGGAACCCGACGAGTGGCTTTTCCACGGTACGTCCTGGGAGTTTCCTGGCCCCGATAATATGATCGAAGTTGGCCTGTACGGGCGCACCGAACGCTACACCGACGAACAGGGCCGCAAGCGCTCTCGCTGGCACCCTGGGATGCATGTGCTTGGCGAACCGTACACCACGTTGGTGCCCGGTTACAGCACGCCGACGGTTAATATTCTGCGTTTGTGGCGCGCACGGGCCACCAACGAGTTCGATTTCCAGCTTTTTGATGCCGGCGACTATGTGCGTGCCGTCGAAGTGAAGACTTACGCTGAGAACATCAGTAAGGTGCTTTATCCCAACGACGAAACGCCTCAAGGCAAGGAGTTGCGGCTCAAGCAGCAGTACTTCTTCTGCACATGTTCGCTGCGCGACATTATTCGCCGTTTTCACCTGCGAAATGACACCTGGGACGCCTTCCCCGATAAGGTTGCCATTCAACTCAATGACACCCACCCGGTCATCGCCATCCCCGAGTTGATGCGGATTTTGCTTGATGAGGAAGGGCTGGAGTGGGAGCAGGCTTGGACGATTACGAACAAAACCTTCGCCTACACCTGTCACACCCTCTTGCCCGAAGCGCTCGAACGCTGGCCGGTAAGTCTGTTTGAACATGTACTGCCGCGTCATCTCGAAATTATCTACGAAATCAATAGTTACTTTCTTGAAGCGGTTCAGGCGGCGTACCCCGGTGATGCGGGCCGCATCGCACGCATGTCCATCATCGAAGAACTGCCGGTGCGCTCGGTACGCATGGCAAACTTGGCGACCGTGGGCGGCTTCGCGGTCAATGGGGTGGCGAGTCTGCACTCGCGGCTGCTCAAAGAGCGCACGCTCAAAGACTTCGGTGAGCTTTGGCCCGAGAAGTTCCAGAACAAAACCAACGGCGTCACGCCGCGCCGTTTTGTGAAACTGGCGAACCCGCGCCTCGCCGACCTGATTACCGGGACGATTGGCGAGGGATGGCTTACCAACCTAGAGCGGTTGCGCGAACTTGAACCTTATGCCGAGGATGCGGCCTTTCGCGACCAGTGGCGGGCGATCAAACAGGCCAATAAGGCCGACTTGGCTGCACTCATTCAGCGCACCACCGGGGTCGTGGTCAGCACCGACGCTATGTTCGATGTGATTGTCAAGCGGTTGCACGAGTACAAGCGCCAGTTGCTCAAAATCCTGCACATCATCACGCTCTACCAGCGCCTCAAAGACAATCCGAACCTGACGATGGTGCCGCGCCTCTTTCTTTTTGGGGCGAAAGCCGCGCCGGGCTACCACACCGCCAAACGCATCATCAAGCTGATTAACAACGTCGGCGCGGTGATCAACCGTGACCCCGAGCTGCGCGGGCAGCTCAAAGTTGCCTTCCCGCCCAACTTCGGCGTCTCGATGGCCCAAATCATCTATCCAGGAGCCGACATCTCCGAGCAGATTTCGACGGCGGGCAAAGAGGCTTCGGGCACCGGCAACATGAAGTTTGCGCTGAACGGTGCCTTGACCACCGGCACGCTCGACGGGGCAAACATCGAGATCCGCGATTTGGTCGGGGCCGAAAACTTCTTCCTCTTCGGCTTGCGTGAAGAAGAAGTGACCGACCTCAAGGCGGGTGGTTACAATCCGCAAGCCGCCTACTACGCCAACGCGAGTCTCAAACGCGCCGTTGACAGCATCGCCCGTGGCACCTTCTCCGACGGCGACACCGAACTCTTCCGGCCCGTGATCGACTCGCTGCTCACCCGCGATGAATATCTGGTGTTGGCCGACTACCAAGCCTACGTGAACACCCACGACGAGGTCGAGCGGGTCTATCTTGATCAGGAACGTTGGACGCGCATGTCCATCCTGAATACGGCCCGTTGCGGCTACTTCTCGTCTGATCGCACCATCCAAGAGTATTGCGACCAGATCTGGCACGTGGCGCCCGTGCGCGTTCCGTAGATTCGCCCCCACGCCGCCCGCTTCGCCCCATGCCTGACATGGTGCCAAGCGGGCGGTTTTTGGTTGAACCCGCCGCTGTTGAACCCTTGTCTAAAATCCAAAATCTTCTCGGCTACATCCGCATTGCCATCGGCAGAATGAACAGATAGACGTTGATGGCACCGAGGAGCGCGATCACGGCGGCGTAGGGCGCAAAGGTACGCCACGTCATCTGGGCCGTACCAAAGTTGCTGCGTGCAATCCGGTAGGCCGCGTAGAGCGAACCCAGGATACCGAGGGCCACGAGGAGGTATTGGAGCACCTGGATAACCCCGGTGGCGAGCAGGGCGGGCGATTCTTCGCTGCCTTGCTGCCCAACCAGCAGCAGGGCAGTGAACCAGACGGCCTTGCCTTCAGCGAAGAGGTGGAACAGGTTGTGGGCCACATGTCCAGCCACATCCAACGGAATGATCGCGTAGCCAAACA
>CAIRDL010000671.1 GCA_903877345.1 uncultured Oscillochloris sp.
CCGCACGCTGAAGGCTGACGCGGAGCCAACGGACGCCCCACCTGAAGCCGCCGCGCCGCCCATCCCGCCGACGCCGCCCAACGATGACCAACTGGCGTTGCCTCGTGGTGGCTTGGTGGCCTTGCGTAAAAGTGGCGGACTGCGCTTCAGGTCGCGAGGGTGCGTGGTGTTTCGCAACGGGTGGGTCGTGCCGTTGGTAGGAACCACAGGCACTCCGCACCGCATCACTGATGCCGCTTGCACCGAGCTTGAGGCACTGATTCAGCGCAGCGGCATGAGCCGGAGTCTGCGTAAGGCGCGGGCCACGCCTGACGGGTACGCCTACGAGCTTACAGCCCGTTACGCGGGGCGCACCCGCTACGCCGAGGCTATGGACGGGGTCATTCCCCCAGCGCTGGGCGAGCTAATCGAGGCGCTCCAACGGGTATTGGCGGAACTAAAAACTGACGGCTGACGGCTGACGGCTGACGGCTGTCCGCAGACCGCAGTCAGTGGTCAGTGGTCTGCCGTCAGTGGTTAGCTGTCCGCCGTCAGTGGTCAACAGTCAGCAGTCAGCGGTCAGCGGTCAGCGGTCTGCCGTCAACGGTTTGCCATTGTCCTAATCCTTGGTGATCTCGCGGCTGATCACCAAGCGCTGAATCTCGCTCGTCCCCTCATAAATCTCGGTAATCTTGGCCTCGCGGAAGAAGCGCTCGACGGGGTACTCCTTCGAGTAGCCGTTCGAGCCGTGGATCTGAATGGCCTTGGTCGCCACCCACATCGCCGTCTCCGAGGCAAACACCTTCGCCATTGAGGCGTCTTTCACATAATCGAGGCCGTTATCCTTGCGCCAAGCCGCCTCGTAGGTGAGCAAGCGGGAGGCCTTGATGCGCGTCGCCATGTCGGCCAGGGTAAAGCCGACGCCTTGGAACTCGTGGATCGGCTTCCCAAACTGCTCGCGCAACTTCGCGTAGCCGAGGGCCGCCTCGTAAGCGCCTTGGGCAATGCCGAGCGCTTGGGCAGCAATGCCAATACGTCCGGCGCTAAGGATGGTCATGGCGATCTTGAAGCCCTGGCCCTCTTCGCCCAAACGCCGCGCCAACGGGACGCGGAAGTTGTCGTAGGCCATCTGGCAACTGTGGGCGCTGCGGATGCCGAGTTTGTTCTCGACTTTGACGATACTGCACCCCGGCGCGTGGGTGTCCGCGAGGAAAGCGGTAATCCCCTTGACGCCCTTCGTCGGGTCGGTGACAGCCATGAGGACAATCGTATCGGCGTGGTCGCCGTTCGTCACCCAGTTTTTGACGCCGTTAATGACATAATCGTCGCCATCACGCACGGCGGTGGTACGCTGCGCCGCCGCATCGCTACCAGCTCCTGGCTCCGAAAGCGAGAAAGCCCCGAGGCTGCGCCCGGCGGCGATGGGCGTCAGGATGTCGCGCTTCTGGGCCTCGCTGCCGAACTTCTCGAGACCGTAACAGACGAGCGAGTTATTGACCGAAGCGATCACGCCGAGGGAGGCGTCAACGCGGCTCAGTTCCTCAATGACAATCGCGTACGAAATATAGTCCAGGGCCGATCCGCCGTATTCCTCCTTAACGGCTACGCCCAAAAGGCCGAGTTCGCCCATCTTCTTGACCAGTTCGGTGGGCCAAATCGCCTCATCGTCGCGCTGTGCGGCGGTGGGCTTGGCTTCTTTCTCGACAAACTGGCGAACCATATCGCGGAGCATCTGCTGGTCTTGGCTGGCCTGAAACTCCATCGTTACCTGCTACTTTCTATGTACCCGGTGGGCGGTATAGCGCATTTATACATACATAACAAAGGCTATGTTAGAGCTCCTCGCGCCGATGCGTGTTGGGCTGCAAAGGGTGCGGCCCTATTCTACAGCAGAAGCCCGTAGGCGGCAACTGTGGCCTTTGCCGTAGCTATAGACAAAGTATACAAAAGAAAGACCGGGGCCTTGTTGCTTTTGTACAAAGCTTTCGCTATAATCAGGGAGCCTGGCCCTGAAGTTGGCAACGTCGCCGACTTGTAGGTCTTAACGAAAAGACACCCCCGAAGGAGACGCACATGCGTAACGGTAGCTACGAGCACAGTTCGGTTGAGACGGTCGCCCAGAAATTCCCCGAGGCCCGCGTCTACGTACGCAAGGCCCGGCTTAATACCACCTATCGTCTAGCGTTGCACGATGCGGCTGTAGCGGCCCCGGTCGTTCCTGATGCGTTGCTGGCCCAGACTGAGATTGAGACCCGCCGCCGCCGCGAGGAGCGCCGCGCCGCCGCACGCATGGCCGAAGATGCCCTCGCCATCGAGATCGCCGAAGATCCGGCGGAGTTTTTGCTCATCTAAAGCTGAACCGCCCACCTTTCGGATCACCAAGCGCCGCAGGTTCAAGCCTGCGGCGCTTGCTACGTTCTAAGCTGCCCCGGTAGATTGGCAGTGTCGTGCCTTTGTGCCTTTGTGGTGAATCTAAAAGCTCGTTGGCGTGCTGGCATGGAGCAAAGCGTTCTGATGCGCTCGACCTGACCCCTGAACCCTTGTCTTCCGCCCTTTATGTCCGTCCTACCGCCAACGTCGTGTAAGACGCACTCGGTTCGCTCACCACCCGATTACGCCCCACTGCTTTCGCTTGGTACAAGGTTTGATCGGCGCACTCGATGAGCATATCTAACAACATCTCTGCGCTCGCCAAACCCGCAATGCCTACACTGATGGTCAGCGCGACTGGTTTGCCATTCACGTCAACGGGTTGCGCCGTCAACGCCAGACGAACGCGCACCATGATCGCGTGCGCTTCACCCGGCGTCGTTTCGGGGAAGAGCAGCACAAACTCATCGCCACCAAAGCGCGCCAACACATCAATCGCCCGAATATGGGCCTGGCAGATGCGGGTCAAAGCAATCAAAGCCAGATCACCAGTGATATGCCCATAGGTGTCGTTGATCGACTTGAAGTGGTCAAGATCCAACAGCGCCAGCGCCAGTGGGTGGGTAAGCCGGGTAGTGCGTTTGATTTCGTCAGCCGCCAACTTCATGAATCGCCGCCGATTGACGCCGCCGGTCAGTCCGTCGGTGGTAGCTTGTTGTTTCAGGGGGCAGAGTCTCGGCAAAAGGCAGTGCTTTGAACTTATCAGGTGTGTGCCCTAATAATTGTTCTACCGAAGGTGTGATATACAGAAAATGCATCGTCCCAGGATCAAGGATCCAAATGACATCGGCCATATTTTCCGCCAACAGACAGTAGCGTGCCTCACTCTGACGTAACGCCTCTTCGGCGCACTTGCGTTCGGTAAAATCCTCCAACAGCGCCACGACATAGTTTACGGATCGGTCAGGGCGGCGCACGCTTTGCATGACGAGGTGCGTAAAGTAGGACTAGTACATCATCCGAGTAAATTTGATGGGTAGAGGCGGCTCGCGAGCCGCCTCTACGGCCTTCGGACAACCCATC
>CAIRDL010000672.1 GCA_903877345.1 uncultured Oscillochloris sp.
TGTGGACAGGTTGGCTGAGGCGACGGGCGTGGATCAGGCCCGGTTGATGATTTACGACCGCGAGGCGGGCTTTGCCCCGATGGTGGCCGAGCACCGACCCAGTGGCTCGCTTGCCCCGCTCAGTATCCCGTTGCACGACAACGCCGCGACTGACTGGCTCGACACGCACCAACGCCCGTTGGTGGCCCACGCGGCGCAGAGCGAGCCGTTGCTGGCGGCGACCCACGGGTTGTTGCGCGAGCTTGATGTGCGCTCGTTGGCCTTGGTGCCGTTGGTGCTTGACGGGGTGGTGATTGGGACGGTTGGCCTCGACTTCATCGGGCGAACCGGTAGCTTCAGCGACCAAGCGGTTGAGTTGTGCCAGACCATCGCCAGCCAGACGAGTACCGCCATTGGCAAAGCGCAAGCCTTCGCAGCGGCCCGCGCCAGCGCCCAGGCGCTCGAACAGAAAGTCGGCGCGCTCTCGACCCTGCTGAACGCGGCCAGCATTCTCTCGTCGCTGTTGCGGCCCGAAGATCTGCTCAACCGGCTGATGGAACTGGTGAGCCGCCGCCTCAATGTGACGACCGTGGCCCTTTGGCGCCTGAACGAGGCGAATGTGCTGGAACCCGCCGCCGTTGAGGGCATTCCCATCGAGCAAGCACTGATGCGGGTGCCGGTGGGCAGCGGCTTTACGGGCCGTGTGGCGGCGAGCGTCCAACCATTGGTGGTTGATGACGTGGATGCGGCCGGGCTTTCGCTCTACCCGAACTACCAGCGCGACAGTAATCTGTACTCGTACCTCGGCGTGCCGGTGGTCTACCGGGGCCAACTAATCGGCGTACTCAGCGTCATGACGAACTACTACCGCGCCTTCACGGCTGACGAACAAGCGCTGCTCGCGGGCCTCGCCGACCAAGCGGCGACCGCCATCGAGAATGCGCGCCTCTTCCAAGAGCGCGAGCAACGCATCAACGAGCTTTCGTCCATCAACGCGATCAGCGAGGCCGTCAACGCAACGCTCAACCTCGAAGATCTGCTGGCGAAGCTCCATCGCGGCATTGGTGACGTCCTCGATGTCAGTACGTCGCGCATCGGCCTGTACGATGGAGCGACCGGGATGATGAGCTACCCGGTGGCCTGTGATCGTGGCGTATCCATGCACTTGGCCGCCCAACCCCTGGATCACGGCGTCATTGGGCGCGTGGTGCGAACCGCGCAACCGCTGCTGCTCCACAACATGGTCGAAGGGCGGGACATGGGCCTCACGCTGGAGCAAGACCAGCGTGCGGGTGACGAACTGGTGGAACTGTCGTTCCTGGTGGTGCCCATTCTCTTTGGCAACCATGTGTTGGGCGTGATTGACATTCAGAGTTACCGGGAGCGAGCGTTTGACGAAGACGATCTGCGCTTCTTGATCACGGTGGCGAATCAGGCGGCGGTGGCGCTGAATAATGCCCGACTCTTCAGCGAGACGAGCCAGAATGCCGCCGAAATGACCACCCTTTTTGCAGTGACGCAGAACCTCTCGGGTACGCTGGATATGGACGAAACGCAGCAATTCGTGGCGGATGCGGCCATTCGGCTGTTGGGGGCCGAGTTGGGTGCGGTGCTGCGCCTCGACCAACACGGCCAAAGCGAAAAGCAGGTGGTGGTCGCCCAAGGGCGAACCAGTGACGAAGCGGCGAACAGCCTGCAACTTGGGGCGATGACGACGCACCTGTTGGCGAGCAGCCAGCCGATGGCCCTGAGCGATCTCACGCAGGAAGCCTGGGTGAGCCCGGCGGTGTTGCGCTACGGGCTACGGAGTATGCTTGGCGTCGCCCTCGGTGCGCAGGACGAGCGGCTCGGCGCGTTGTGGGTGGGCCTGCACCGCCCCCACGAATGGACGAGCCGCGAGGTCGCGCTGATCTCGATTTTGGGCAACCAAGCGGGGCAAGCGCTCAAGAGCGCCCAACTCTACCGGTTGGAGCAGCAGCGTCGGCGTTTGGCCGACACCCTGCGCGACGTGGCCCAGTCCTTCACTTCGACCCTCGCGCTGGGCGAGATTCAGACGCTCATTCTTGCCCAGTTGGCCCGCGTGGTGCAGTACGACCACGCCGCCGTGCTGCTCCGCGACCAGGGCCGGGGACATTTGCAGATCACGGCAACGCGGGGCCTGGAGCATGCGACCTTGCAGCCACTTAATTTTGCGCTGGACGAGCCGCCGCTTTTCCAAACCCTAGCGCGGGAACGGCGCCCGGTGCTGATTGCCGATGCCTTGAGCGATGCGCGCTTTGCCCCGATGCGGCGGGCGGGTTGGCAGGGCCGGACGTGGATTGGGGCACCGTTGCTGGTTGATAACGAACTGGTCGGTATTTTGATGATCGGAGCCGCCGCGCCCGCCGCCTATGACCAGGAGGCGGTAGAAATCACGTTCACCCTCGCTAATCAGGCGAGCCAGGCTATGCGGAATGCGCGCCTCTTCGACCAGATTTCGACCTTGGCGACCGATCTCGACCGACGGGTACGCGAACGCACCGCCGAACTTGAACAGGCGGGACACCAACTCACCGCAGAGAAAGAGCGTCTTGAGGCGGTGCATGCGATTACACTTGAACTGACCACGCAACTTGACCTGAACATGATCCTGCGGCAAGCGCTAGAGCTAATGTCGAAACACCTGGGCGTCGTGCGTGGTTCGATTATGCTGCGCGATACTGCGAGCAACGGACTGCTCTGTCGCGCCGTCCTTTTTGGGCAGGGTGACGCCAGAACCGCGAATATTCCTTTGAGTTTTACCAATGGCGGCGGGCTGGCGGGCTGGGTGATGCAGCATCAGGAACCGGTGAATCTGGCGGATGTGCTGACTGATCCGCGTTGGGTGCAGGAGCCGGGGCGGGCTGATGAGGTACGTTCAGTAGCGGCGGTACCGCTGAAAACTAGTGACGTGGCGCTGGGCGTGCTGCTGCTCACAAGCACCGAAGTGGGCTTCTTCACCGACTCGCAGATGAACCTGTTGGGCACGATTGCGAGTGTGGTGGCGGCGGCGATGGCGAACGCGCAACTCTACAGCTTCATCACCGATTTGGCGGGTACCAATGCGGTGCTGCTTGAGGAACAGCGCGAAGAAAGCTCGAAGAGTGCGGCGGTGTTCCGCTCGGTGACGGAGGGCGTGATTGTGCTCGACACCGACCAACGGATTACGCTGTTTAACCCGGCAGCCGAGCAGGTGTTGGAAATCGGGGCGGCGGCGGTTTTGGGCCAACCCCTGAGCATTCTCACGACGGTTGGGGCTGATGAATTCACCCGTAAACGAGCCACAGGCATCTACAACGGCTTAGCCAATGGACTCAGACAGGTGCGCCAGGATCAGCAGATTTACACAACCTCGCTCGACCTGATCGATCCGGCCCAAGTGATTGCGATCAACCTGGCCCCGGTGGTTGGGCCGAGTGGGCAGCGCTACGGTGAAGTGGCGGTGCTGCGCGACATCACGCGAGAGATCGAGGCGGATCAGGCGAAGCGGCAGTTCATCTCCGATGTGAGCCACGAACTCCGCACGCCCTTGACGGCGGTGAAGGGCTATGTGGATGTGCTGCTGCTGCCTGGGGCGCAAAGCCTTACCGAAGACCAACTGAGCTACCTACAGATCATCAGAAATAACACCAACCGGCTGCGGGCCTTGATCGAAGACATCCTCGAATTCTCGCGTCCTGACGCGAAGAAGAAGCTACAGATCACGCCGGTAGAAGTACCCGCCCTGATTCTTGAGGTCGTCCAATCGCTGCGCTTCGAGTACGAACGCAAAACAATGCAAGTCACGGTAGATGCGCCGTTGACGCTACCGCCCGTGATGGCCGACCAGCGGCGGATCAGCCAAGTCTGTTTGAATCTCTTCTCAAACGCCGTAAAATACACCTTCGAGGGCGGACGGATCCACGTGCGGGCGTTCCTGAATCGGGCCACCATGTTGCAAGTTGATGTTGAGGACAACGGCGTGGGGCTGAGTCCTGAGCAGCGCAAAAAACTGTTTCGGCCCTTCTACCGGGCCGACAATCCGCTGCGCGATGTGGCAGGGGGCACGGGCCTGGGCCTCGCGATTGCCAAGCAGATTGTCGAGCAGCACGGCGGCCAGATGTGGGTACAGAGCGAACAGGGCAAAGGGAGCACCTTCAGCTTCATTTTGCCCCTCCAGCACAGCGACATCAACGACGCTGATAGGGAAGCCGCGTGAGCGCGATACACCTAGACAACCGGCTGGTTCACTACGAAGTCTTCGGACGCGGCCAGCCCATCATTTTCCTCCACAGCTGGCTCGGCTCGTGGCGTTATTGGGTGTCAAGCATGGACTTGGCCTCGGAGCGCTATCGGGCCTACGCCCTTGACTTTTGGGGCTTCGGCGAGAGTGACCGCAAGGGCGGCCAGTTTACCGTGTCGGGCTACGTGGACATGCTCTGCCGCTTCATGGATCAGATCGGCATGCCGGTAGCGAATCTGGTCGGGCACGGCATGGGCGGCATGGTGGCGGTGCGCGCTGCCCGCGAACGCCCCGAACGCTTCTTGAAAGTGATGACGGTCGCAACGCCGATGCAGGGGCAAATCCTGGCGAGCCATGTCAGGCCAGGCACCTTCTCACGGCTTTTGGGCATGAATAATCCGACCAACGTGTGGGCCAAACTGATCCGCAACATTCCCATTGCTGACCCCGAGGTGCAACAGGAGTTGTTCGAGGACACCGAGAGTCTGAGCGAGCGGGTGCTGACGAGCGTGCAGGATTCGCTGCTCGACACCGATTTGCGCCCGCATGTTGCGGCACTGACCAAGCCGTTGCTGGCGGTGTATGGCGGGCAGGACAAGATTGTCACCGCCGAACACGCCAACTTTCTTAGCGAACAGGGCGACCGGCCGGTGCAACTGTTGGTGCTGCCGAAAGCCAACCATTTCCCCTTCCTTGAACAATCGAACACCTTTGCACGCCTGCTGCTTGACTTCCTGGTCTCGCAGGGTTCACCGGTGGAGATTAAAGAGGAATGGAAGCGGCGGGTGAATCAGCGCGAGTACCTTTGATGTCAGACGCCTGAAAGCGGTACACGCTCGCAATTTGTACCTTAGTGCCAATGCTTCGTACGACCTTCGCCCACCGAGGACGTGGCCCAACGTCTGGGCATATCCGTTGTCTAGTGCGCCAAGGTTCCGTTCGCCCCCGCGCTCCCTTGTGAGCGCGGGGGTTTTTGTGCGTGGTGGCGGGATTGGCCCATTGGACAACCTTGCACCGTAATGCTACATTTGGCACCATCGTTAGCAGAGGCGTTGCGTGTTGTGCTGATCGCCTATAGACGATTTCGCCGGAAAGGCGCTCCCTCATGAGCATGGATCGCTCACCTTTTCAGTTTGTCACCTACAGTTGGGACGACGCCTACGCCGACCAACTCGACCCGGTTGCCCGACTCGTTTATCGCGCCAATCTGTTGGGGGCTGATGTTCGTATTACCAACACCGGCAGCGGCAATACGTCGGCGAAACTGCCCGCGACCGACCCGCTCTCTGGTGCCCGCATCGAGGTGCTGTGGCTCAAGGGAGCGACGGGCGACCTGCGGACTGTGCAGCGCGAAGCCTTTGCCTCGCTCGACCTCGCCAAGCTGCACGGGCTACAGCGCCATTGGCCCGCGCCGCCAAGCGAAGCAACCCTGGAAGCCCTCTATCAGCACGCCACGTTCAACCTAAACCCTTGCCCCGCGCCACAGGCGACAGCTTTACACGGTTTTGTGCCCTATTGCTTTGTGGATCACACGCTACCGCAAGCGCTCCTCGCCATCGCTGCGACCCACGATCCGGCAGGGCTGATCCGCACCATTTACGGCACTGAACTGCTCTGGCTCCCTTGGCAACACCCGGGCTTTGCCTTGGCCCTCAAGCTCGAAACGCTCTGTCGCCAACACCCCCAGGCGAAGGGTGTGCTGATCGAAGGCTACGGGCTGCTCAGTTGGGCTGACGATGCGAAGGTGTGCTATACCCAGACCCTTGAACTGATTGAGCGGGCCGCCCGCGCCATTGCGGCCCGCGATCAAGGAGCGCAGACCTTCGGTGGTCAGCGCTATCAAGCGCTCGATGAGGATCGCCGCCACGCGATTCTCGCCAGTATTTTGCCCTGGCTGCGCGGCCAACTCAGCCAAACGCGCCGCCTCGTTGGCACCGTGCAGGAAGACGAGGCTTGTCTGCGCTTTGTGAATAGCCACGCCGCGCCGCGCTTGGCCGAACTAGGCACCCGTTGCCCTGACCATTTGTGGCACACGAAGGTCAAGCCGCTTTATGTGGACTGGCATCCGCAGAGCGAAGAGGTGGACGCGCTTAGGCCAAAGTTGGTCGCCGGCTTGACCCGCTACCGTCAGGCGTACACCGCTTATTACGAGAACTCCAAGGCTGCACATACGCCCACAA
>CAIRDL010000673.1 GCA_903877345.1 uncultured Oscillochloris sp.
AAGCCGATCTCCTGTCTGCCCAACGCCGGTCTGCCGATGGAGGTTGACGGCCAAACGGTTTACCCGATGGAGCCGGAGCCGTTTGCGCGCATTGTGGGTGAGTTTGTTACCGAATATGGTGTGGCGGTTATCGGGGGTTGTTGCGGTACGCGCCCCTCCCACATCGCCAGCCTGCGCCAAACTATTGGCTACGACCGCGCTCCCACGCTACGCACGCCCACGTATATTCCATCAGTTTCCTCTGGGATTCGTGCCACGGCGCTGCGCCAAGATCTGACGCTGACGCTCATCGGCGAACGTATCAACACCCTTGGCTCGCGCAAGGTGAAGAAGTTGCTGTTGGCCGAAAATTACGACGCGGTGCTTGAAGTTGCTCGCGAGCAGGTTGATGGCGGCGCGCATCTCCTCGATGTTTGTGTCGCGATGACCGAACGTTCCGACGAGCAGGCGCAAATGGTGCAACTTATCAAGAAGTTGACCATGAACATCGAGTTGCCCCTGGTGATTGATACGACCGAAAGCGATGTACTTGAGGCGGCGTTGGCGCGCTACCCCGGTCGTGCTGTCGTCAATTCGGTTTCGCTGGAGGGTGGGCGCGGCGCGAAAATTGACCAAGTGCTGCCGCTTGTCGCTCGCTACGGGGCCGTCACGATGGCGATGACGATTGACGAAGCTGGTATGGCCCATACGCGGGAGCGCAAGTTGGCGATTGCTCAGCGCATCGCGACGATTGCCCACGACGAGTACGGCTTGCCCGCTGAGGCGCTGCTCTTTGATGTGCTCACCTTCCCCTTGACGACGGGGCAAGAAGAGTTGCGCGGTGCCGCCGTCGAGACGCTTGAAGGCATTAAGCTGGTCAAGGCGCAGATTCCGGGCTGCTTCACCACGCTGGGCGTAAGCAATCTGAGCTTTGGGGTTGCGCCCCACGCCCGCGCTGCGCTCAACTCTGTCTTTCTCTACCACGCCGTCGCTGCCGGACTCGACACGGCGATCATCAACCCGGCCCACATCACGGCCTACGCGCAAATCCCCGCCGATGAGCGGGCGCTGTGTGAAGATCTGATCTTCAACCGGCGCGAAGATGCCCTGGCGCGGTTCATTTTTCATTTTGAGCAGAACACAACGAGCGCCTTGACGGAGCGTGCCGATCCAACTGCCGATCTTACGACCGACCAGCGCTTACATTGGAAAATCCTCAATCGGAAGAAGGCGGAGATTGAGGCGGATATTGATCTGGCGGTGGCAGAGCGCGTTGCCGCCGGGTTGATCAATGGCAGCGCAGCGGTCGAAGTGCTCAACGCGGTGCTGCTGCCCGCGATGAAGGAGGTCGGCGATCTCTTTGGCACGGGCCAACTCATTCTGCCCTTTGTGCTGCAAAGTGCGGAAGTAATGAAGAAGGCGGTCGCTCACCTAGAGCGCTACCTCGACAAATTAGAAGGTACGACCAAGGGGAACGTGGTACTTGCGACGGTCTATGGCGACGTTCACGACATCGGCAAAAACCTCGTCAACACGATCATGTCCAACAATGGCTACACGGTACACGATCTGGGCAAACAGGTGCCAGTCAATACGATTATCGAGCAGGCCATAGCCCTGAAAGCCGATGTGATTGGTCTCTCGGCGCTGTTGGTCAGTACCAGTAAGCAGATGCCGTTGGTGGTACAAGAACTGCACAAGCGCGGGCTAAACGTGCCGGTGCTGATCGGCGGTGCGGCAATTAACCGGCAATTTGGGCAGCGCATCACCTTCGTCGGCGCAGCAGAACCGTATGCGGCGGGCGTGTTTTACTGCAAGGACGCCTTTGAGGGGCTGGAGGCGGTAGACCACCTGAGTGACCCCAAGCGGCGGGCCGACTTCGTCGCCACCAATCTCGCCGAGGCGGTGGGCGGGCTAGGCAAACGCCAGATGGGGCGCGTGGCGCTTGAAGCCCTGGGTCAAGCTGGACTCACCGGGGCGCGGGCGCGTTCAAGTGTGCGCGCCGACGGGCCAGTGCCCACGCCGCCCTTCTGGGGGGCCAAAGCGACGCGCCGCATCCGCCTGGATGATCTCGTCGCCTGCCTCGACCGCAACGCACTCTATCGGCTCCAGTGGGGCGCGAAGAACGCCAAGGGTGACGAGTGGACGCGCCTCAAGGCCGAGTTCGACCTGAAGGTGCGCGATCTGCTGCGCGAAGCTGAGCGCGACGGCTGGCTGGAGCCGCAGGTGGCCTACGGCTACTTCCCGGTGCAGAGTGACGACCACGACCTGATTGTCTACGACCCCGCCGACCGGCAGCGGGAACTGACACGCTTTGTCTTTCCGCGCCAGCCCGAGCGCGAACGACTCTGTCTGGCCGACTATTTCCGCAGTGTTGCCAGTGGTGAATATGACGTGGCGGTGTTCCAACTCGTCACCGTGGGCAGCAAAGTGGCCGCGCTGACCGAGGCGTTGCAGCAGCAGGGCGATTACAGCCGAGGGTACTACATCCACGGTCTGGGCGTCGCGCTGGCCGAAGCGTTGGCCGAATACACGCACCGGCTCGTGCGCCAGAGTTTGGGGCTGGGGGAAGCGGGGGGCAAGCGTTTTGCGTGGGGCTACCCGGCTTGCCCCGACCTCGCCGAACACGCCAAGCTCTTCAAACTGTTGCCGGTTGAGCAGATCGGCCTCACGCTGACCGAGGCGTTCCAGTTGGTGCCGGAGCAGTCAACGGCGGCGATGGTCGTGCATCATCCCGAGGCGAAGTACTTTAGCCTGGGCAGTGCGAGCGGCCAAGACCAGGGGGTTGTTACGCCCGGTACTTCAGATACTTGACAATGTGGCGTTCTTCGGTTATGCTGAACCGCAGTTGAACAACTGCATATCTACGCTTATCCAGAGAGGCAGAGGGACCGGCCCGATGAAGCCTCGGCAACCTGCGGGTTCACGCCCCGCTATGGTGCCAATTCCGGCAGCGACCCTGGAAGATAAGCGGGCGAGTCTGGATACGAGCCCCTTCCATTTTTGTGGAAGGGGCTTGCTTGTTGCCAGACCGTGATCCGCGTTAGCCCCACAGGAGCCACCCATGCTCGCCATGTCCGCCCTAGATCTTGACGCCGTTCGCACGCAAATTGTCGGTCTCGCGACGCCTTTACCCCGCCGTGAAGGTACCCCCGGCCCGGCGATTAACCTAGACAACGCCGCGACCACCCCGCCCCTGCGCCAAGTCCAGGCCACTGTTGAGCGGTTCCTGGGCGTTTACAGCAGTGTCCACCGGGGGGCCGGGCTGAAGTCGCAGGCGGCCAGTGCGGCCTATGAAGAGGCTCGCGCCGTGGTCGGGCGTTTCGTCGGGGCGCGGCCCAACCAGCACCAAGTCATCTTCACCCGCAACACCACCGAGGCGCTGAACCTCTTGGCCCATCGGCTCGACCTTGCCCCCGGCCAAGTGATTATCAGCACCGAACTTGAGCACCATTCCAATGATTTGCCCTGGCGCGGCGTTGCTCCCGTGGCCCATGTCCGCACGACGCCGGAAGGGGCGCTCGACGAAGCACACTACGCCGCTCTGCTCAACCAGTACGTCGGGCGCGTGCGTCTGGTCGCCGTCACTGGCGGGAGCAATGTCACCGGCTATGTGCCCCCGATCCACCGGATGGCGGCCTTGGCCCACGCGCACGGGGCGGCGATTGTGGTGGACGCGGCCCAACTCGCGCCGCACCGGCGGATTGCGTTGGGCGATTTGGCTGACCCGGCCCACCTCGACTACGTGGCGCTATCGGGGCACAAGCTCTACGCGCCCTACGGCGCAGGGGCGCTGATTGGGCGGGCCGACACCTTCGCCCGTGGCGCACCCATGCTGGCTGGCGGCGGCAGCGTGCGGCGCGTCACGCCGCAGATTGTGGCCTGGGCTGACGGCCCGGCTCGCGAAGAGGCTGGCACGCCCAATGCCGTCGGGGCGGTCGCCTTAGCTGCGGCCTGTCTGGCCCTTGAGAATCTTGGGTTCGAGGCCATCACTGCCCACGAAACCGCCTTGACGGCTTACGCTCTCGACCAGTTGGCTGGCGTGCCGGGGCTTTGGCTCTATGGCGACCCTGACCCCGACGGCGCGGCGGAACGATTGGGTGTCATTCCCTTCTGCCTCGATGGCTATGATCCGCATCTGGTGGCGGCAATTCTCAGCTACGAGGCGGGCATTGCGGTGCGGAGTGGCAGCTTCTGCGCCCAACCCTACGTGCGGCGGTTGCTGAAGCTGGAACACGCGGGCTGCGAACAGGGGCAACAAGGTCTCGTGCGCGCCAGTTTCGGCCTCTACACCACCGAGGCGGAGGTGGCGCGGTTGGTCAGTACGCTGCACGCCATTACCGCCGGGGATTATGATGGCCTCTATGCGCTCAGCCCAACGACGGGGAGTTTCCAGCCTATTGGCTGGAAGCTGGCCCCGCAGTCACTTTTCCAACTGACGGAGCGCGGGGGGGGGTTCTAGCCCCAGTAGCTTGCGGGCATTGGGCGAAGAAGCGCTAGCGGCCCACAGAAACGTAAATTTCTGTGGGCCGCTGTCGCTTCAGGGAAGCAGAAAATTTAAAACGTCCCGTCACCGCTCGACCCGTGATGCGTGATCCGTGACTGGGCCGTGCCGTGACCGATCACGCATCACGGGTCACGACGTAGGCGCACGCATCCGGCAAAGCTGCAAGCCAGTTCTAGTTCCCCGTATGGCGGGCGAAGAAGGTCTGAACGCGGCGTTCAAGCTCCTCAAAATCGAACGGCTTCGTGAGATATTCATTCACCCCGGCCCGCATGGCGTGCTTCTCGGTGTCGGGCGTGCCGAAGGCCGTAACCATGATCACATAGATCTCGGAGCTATTCTGGCGCAGCGTGCGAACCATGTCAATCCCGCCCATACGCGGCATATTCATGTCGGTAATGATCACATCACACGGCTGGGTCGCCAGACGTTCAAGTGCGG
>CAIRDL010000674.1 GCA_903877345.1 uncultured Oscillochloris sp.
CGGCGATGCGAAACATGGTCGGCGCAGGCTTGCCAATCACCAAGGGCTGTCCATCGCTGGCGGCGACGATGGCGGCGGTAATCGCTCCGGCCCCCGGAATCAGCCCTTCTTCAGCGGGGAAGGTGCGGTCGGGGTTGGTGGCGATATAGCGGGCACCTCCGCGAATGAACAGCGCGGCTTTACGCAGGGTTTCGTAGGTGAGTTGGAAGTCAACGCCTTGCACCACTAACTCGGGCAGCACCGTATCTTCAATAAAATAGCCGTCGGCAAGCAGGGCGTCGCGCAAGCCGCGCATGCCGACGATGAAAACGCGGGTGCCGACCGGATAGGTGGCCCGCAGGTAGCGCGCCGTGGCAAGCGCCGACGTGACGACCCGTTCACCGGACAGCGCGATGCCCATTGCGCTCAGCTTCGTCTCGTACTGCGCCGGAGTCATCGAGGCGTTGTTGGTAATGCAGGCGTACGCCACGCCGCGCTCAGCCAAGAACGCCAACAGTTCGTGAACGCCTGCCAGCACTTGGTTGCCGCGATAAAGCACCCCGTCCATATCGAAAAGCACGGCCTTGAGCGGATTAAAGGCGATCATAAAAACCTACATGCGCTCCGGCGCTTTGATACCGAGCAGACTCAGGCCATTCTTGAGCGCCGTCGCGGTTGCGGCGACGAGAGCCAAGCGGGCGGCACGCAGCGCGGGACTCTCGGCCTTCAACACCGGACATTGCTCAAAAAAGACGCCAAACTCACGGGCGGTCGTATAGCACCAGTCGGCAATCACGAAGGGCGCGTAGCGCTTGCCAGCTTCGCGCACCGCTTCGGGCAGGCGGGCCAAATGCTTGAGCAACCGCGTCTCCGACGGGTGAATGAGCAGCGCCAAGGCGTCGGGTTGCGCCGCACTTCCGTCTTCAGCAGCCCGCCGCAGGATCGAGCGACAGCGGGCGTGGCTGTATTGAAGATAGGTCGCGCTGTTGCCCTCCGTCGCGAGCATGCGCTCCCAATCAAGCGTGAGATTCCGCTTCGGGTCTTGGTACAGGTCATTGTAGACCACCGCGCCCACACCGACCGCTTCGGCCACGGCTTGTTTCTCGGCGGCGGGCAGTTCGGGGCTTTTCTGCTCAACCACAGCGCGGGCGCGGCTCACCGCATCGTCAAGCAGCGTTTCGAGATAAACCATGTTGCCCCGTCGCGTCGAGAGCGGCTGCCCTGCGCTATCAAAGACCGTCCCAAAGGCCACATGGGTCAACTCAGTCGTCTTGGCATACCCCATCGTTCGCACCAAGGCGAAGAGTTGGCGCAAATGCAGCGCCTGGGGTTCACCGACGACATAGACAATGTGGGTAGGTTGAAACTCACGCACGCGAAAGTGGATCGTCGCCACGTCGCGGGTCATGTAGAGCGTGCCGCCATCGCTGCGCTGGAGCAGGAATGTGGGCATCTGATCGAGTGCCTCGACCACCACAGCCCCGCCGGCTTCACGAAAAGCAACCCCGTGATCAAGCGCCGCCTGAATCACCTCTGCCAGCATCGGCTCGTAAAAACTCTCGCCGTAAGCGTGATCAATCGCCACGCCTAGCCGGTCGTAATTGCGTTGCGCGGCGTCCATCGTCAGATCTACACTCCACTGCCAGAGCGCACGAGCCTGGGGATCGCCCTGCTCAAGACGGAGCGACCAGAGACGGGCGTGCTCATCAAGGGCGGGATCAGCCTTGGCATCGGCGGCGTAGCGGGCGTACTGCGCCTCAAGCGCGGCAAGCACCGCCTCGCCTTGGCCGGTGGGCGTCCCATCGCGTTCAACCGAGGCCAAAACGACCCCGAATTGCTTGCCCCAGTCGCCCAAATGGTTATCGCCAATCACGGTATAGCCAAGGGCGCGGTGCACATTGACAAGCGCCTGCCCAATAATGGTCGAGCGGATATGCCCGACGTGCATCCGCTTGGCAACATTGGGGGCCGAATAGTCAACGACCATGCGGCGACCGGCCCCGATCTGTTGGTGGCCGTAGTGCGCCCCGGTGGCCCGGATGAGACTAATTACGGCAACCGCCAACCGTTCCGGGTGCAGGCTAAAGTTGAGGAACGGGCCAAACGTCGTCACCGTGCCAGTCAGCCCGTCAGGCGGCAGCGTGAGCGCGGCGGCGAGGGCTGCGGCGAGGGCAGGCGGGGCAGTGCCGAGCGCCTTTGCCGCCTTGAAGGTAGGAAAGGCCAAATCAGTCGGGATATTGGGCTTCGGGGTAGCCAATTCAATCAGGTCAGCAGGCACCTGACCAGTCGCCACCAGCGCCCGCGTTACCTCAGCGGTAAACTGGGCCAGTACATCGTCCATGCATTACTCCAGCGGGCCGGATCACACGTCACCGCCGCCAGTATAAGGCATGTTTCGCCGGGTGTGACGTAAAGTCTTGCAGCTAGGCAGCGTCGGCGCGTTCGCGCTGGCGGCGGATACTCCACGCGCGACGCCAGGGGTGAACGGGCTTCGCCTCCGGCTCCACAGCGGGTGTGGGGAGCGGCTCGACCACTGGGATGGACAGCGGTGCGCGCACTGCCACCCCCTCCGACCGTTTGGGTGCGGAACGTTGGGCGCGCATGCCGTGCCGTCGCAGCACCACCTCCCTGCGTTGCTCGTGTTCAATCACCGTCCACGTCTCGTCCCAGCGGTCGTTACAGATGGCATTGCGGAGGGCGAGGAGCGGATTGACGTTTGTCTCGGCCCAATGCATATAGTGGATCCAAGAAACTGCACAGTCAGGAGGGCCAGGGATTGGGAGCATAGGTCTGTAAACCACCACCCGCCTAAAGGCGGGGGCTTTGCTCTGGGCGCTACCGACGAGTCGGCATCCGAGCAGTACGGCACGTTTACGGGTGCCCTACCGGGCGAACCCGGCAGCGAGTGCATATGCCGACGCATACGACCCTCAACCTTTTACCTGCCGAAGGATTCCTCGGCAGAACCAGCAAGGCTCAGTTGGAAACGTGCAGCAAACCGGGTCCACGGGTGCACTGCCCCGAATTGTGCCTTCGCACACGTACAAGTGTACCATGTATCACGGGTTGGCGCAATC
This sequence comes from uncultured Oscillochloris sp., assembly GCA_903877345.1. Classification (GTDB taxonomy): domain Bacteria; phylum Chloroflexota; class Chloroflexia; order Chloroflexales; family Chloroflexaceae; genus CAIWXH01. The sequence goes on from CAIRDL010000674.1 coordinate 3,057, forward strand.
CAAGCGGCGACCTTGTGCGTGCATGTGACAGCCCCACGCCGCTGCAAGCGGCGTGGGGGCGAACACCTACCAGGAAGAGAGGCCGCACAAGCCTCATTCCTCCCGCCCGTAAACGGGCGGGAGGAATGAGGCTAATTCTATGAAGCGGTCGGCGCCCGCGTGGCGGTATGGCTTTCCTTCCTGACGACACAGCTACGCCTAGAACGTTTAAGCTAGGCGTAGCTGTGCTATAGTCTCTGTCAAGGGTTCAGGTTGAGCGCATGACGCAGCCCTGCGTGAACCAAAACGGAAGCTTGCGCTTTCAGCCGCGTCAGTTCGCTTCCAACTTGCCTGAAAACGCGACGCCAGGGTACTATAGACTTTCAGATAATGATTCTGGGCGGAGCGAGGGCGTCTCGCCCTCGC
>CAIRDL010000675.1 GCA_903877345.1 uncultured Oscillochloris sp.
CCGTAACCGCAGAGCAACCGATGCACTTTGGTGCGCCGCTTGTTGTCGGAGATGTCGTAGGCCACTACGTAGAGCGTGGTCTCCTCAGAGGCTGGGGGCATTAGGTTGGTTCCTTCGACAAGGTTTGTGGCTGCTTGACCGTTTAGGCATACGCAAGGCTTTCGGCTGTGCTCGACCTGACACCTGAACTGGTTCGAGGGATGGTGTGCTGGATGCGGGGGTAGAGGCAAGGCTTTCGGTTGTGCTCGACCTGACACCTGAACCCTGGCACCTGAAACCTAGCGTACCGTGAAGGGCACGTAGCGTTCGATTTCGCCCTGGACGTGTTTGGCAAAGAGCCGCGCTTGGAGTTCGATGCTGCGTCGGTAGCTTACTTTATAGCCGAAGAGCGGATGTTGAGCCTGCTCGCTCAACCGCGCTTCGAGTTTTTCGATGAAGGTGCGCCGCGCAGCATCTTTTAGCCGATAGGCACCCAACTCGGCCTCGAAGTCGCTCGGTGTGATCTGCCCGGTGTTGATCATCGTCACGACCACCGAGTCGACAATGATTGGGCGAAAGTCCTCGACTAGATCGAGGGCCAGCGCCGGCTTGCCGAAGCCCGGTTGGTGCAATATGCCTAGCCCCGGGTCAAGCCCAACCGCGTGGATGAGCGAGACAACTTGGTTCGTCAATACGGTGTAGCCGAAGGAGAGCAGCGCGTTGACCGGATCGGTCGGCGGGCGTTTGACGCGGCCTGGAAAGGCCCACTCGCCCTTCAAGAGACTCCCGAAAACGCCGTAATAGGCGGCGCTGCCGCTGCCTTCTAGCCCCAACAGCGGGCCAAGTCCGTGCATGCGGTTACTCGTATCTTCTGGCGGCGTTAGGCGGGCTAATTCGCGCAGGCAGCGCCGGATGGTCTGCGCTGCCTCGGTGAGCGCTGCCTCGTCGCCGCGCCCACGGGCGTAGCGCAGCAGCAGCGTCCGCATGTTCAATAGTTTACCGGCCACACATTGTTGCGCCACCGGGAAGCTCCGCGCTGGGTCGCGACAGAGCGCGTATTGCGCCAAACGCACGCCGCTATTCTTCCCCCAGTCGGCCAGTAACGCCCCGCACGAGCGCCCGCGTGCGGTTAGATAGTGGATGGGGATGCGCCGTTCGAGCAGGGCGTGGAGCGCTGGCGTGGTCAGCGTAATCTCGCCTAGCACCATTATTTGCTCGACCTTGTTGAGCGGCACGCGCACGACTTGGCCGGGGCGGCTTCCCGACGGGCTGACGCGCAGCGCTTCGCCTTCGACCTTCACCACAGTGTACTGTTCGGTCAAATAGAGGGTTGCCATCTGTATCTCCACGCCGTCGCCGTAGACTTCGAGTTCGGCATTCATATATCGGCCTCCCAGCCCTGGCCAAAGGTGGCGAGGCGCTTGAGTTCGTCGGGCAGGCAAAGGGGCTGGAGCGAGCAGTCGCGACATTTCCCTGGCTTATCGGTCGGCGGCGGGAGTGCGCTAGTCGCAGCCAAACGATGCGCCTCGGCGGCGAGTTGGGCCACCTCCGCACGCAATTCAGGCGTGAACACGACCTCCTCACGCCGCCGAGTAGCGAAGGAGAAGATGTAGCCGCGTGCGATTGACTGGCCGGTACGCTCCTCTAGGCAAAGCGCCTGGGCACAGAGTTGGGCGTGATCATTCTTCCAGCGCCCTGGTCGGCCTTTCTTGTATTCGACGGGATAGGCCACGCCTGCACGCTCCTCGACTAAATCGCAGAAACCAGCGATGTGCAGCGCCTCACTCCAAACATAGATCCGGCGTTGTTGCACCGCTTCGCCGACCCAGGCGGGGCCACCAAGATCAACGCCTTGGTGGCGCAAGGTGCCTTCGACCACGTGTTCGTTGAGCAACATCTCGGCCTGGATGAATTCGTAGCCGAAGCGCCGTGGGCAGTAGGCAAGGGCGTTCAGCATCGCCAGGGGGATGTAGTCAGGCGGGTCGGTGGGGTTGCTCATACGTCGTTTGTTTCCTTTTCGTGATGCTGTAATCGCTCAGTGATCCGTCAACGAAGGTTGCTTGCACAAGCGTTGGCTTCGACAAGCTCAGCCAACGAACGCTGGCTGAGCTTGTCGAAGCCAGCGCGGGTCGAAGCCAGCGCGGGTCGAAGCCAGCCTGTATACCCGAAGACTTCGTTGTCAGACTACTCAGGGGTGCGACCCGATCACGAATCACGAATCACGAATCACAAATCACGAATCACGAATCACAAATCACAAATCACGCATCCTTCTACACAGCCCCATCCCCCGCGCCGTCTTCATCCCCACGCCCAGGAAGAGCGCCGCGTCGGCAAGTAAGGCGAGCAGGCGGGCTTGCTCACGGTCAGTCGGTAGTTCGTAGGCGACGGTGCCGACAAAGCCCTTTTGCGGCCCTTTGCCAAGGCTAATTTCGGTAGACTCAATGCGATGGCGCGTGACAAGCATTTCGGCCACGGCAACCTTGAGCAGTTCAAGCTCAAGCGCCAAGCCCGCCGGGGCCAGTTCGTTCCAACGGCGGGCGAGGCTGGGGAAGATCTGTTCGGGCGTAGGTAGCAGCGCTAGGCGCGGGCGTCCGTCGGCGCGTGAGCCTTGGCCAATCGCGGTGGCGGTGACAAATTCTAGAGCGACGGTGTGGCACGGCGCAGCACGGGTACTAAGTTCGGCGAAGCTGTGGTAGCCCGCCCACGGGTGGCCTTGCGGCGCGGGCGTGCCAATGATGTCGCCGAGACGCAGGGCAGACTGGCCGAGACGCAGCGGCGTTGCGCCGGGCATCTGGTGCAGCATCGCCTGGACAAAGGTCGGGAAGAGATCGGCGCGCAACAGGCTCACGCGCAACTCGACCATATCGCGTCCGCGTCGCGGCAGGATGGCGACGGTGTAGGGCTTGCTCTTTGCGTCGGCGTGCAGTTCAGCGGCGAGGTCGGGCGCGATGGCACGCATTACATCAAGGAAGAGCGCTTGCGCCCCGTGTCCTTGGGGGCGCGGGGCGGGGCTGTTTGCCAACGGGTGTAGCTGGACGACGAAGGCGTATAGGTCGGGGAAGTCGGTCATTGGTGGCTCCTTGTGATGGGTGAGGCGTGATGGGTGAGGCGTGATGCGTGATCCGTGAGGCGTGATGGGTGAGGCGTGAGGCGTGATGGGTGAGGCGTGATGGGTGATGCGTGAGGCGTGATCCGTGAGGCGTGATCCGTGATCCGTGATCCGTGATCGAGCATCAGGAGTCAATGTCATAAGCGTCTGTCACCTCGCGGATTGGGCTGCCGCGTTGTTGGCGCACCATGATCAACAAGAGTTTGATCAGTTGGGTACACAGGTTAATCCGATGCTCTACAACCTGTTGGCCTAGCACATGGCGGGCCTTGTAATACCAATCACGTGCCTCCCGACCAGAGCCCAGAGCGTATTCGTAGAAACGAGCACGATCCTTGCCGGTGCCGCGACTGTACCCTTCGGCAATATTTGCGCCAATCGATCCGACTGATCGGTAGAGTTGATCGGCCAAGCTGATCGTGCGTCGATCTTGGAAGAGCTTGGTGACATCGGCCCAGCCTATATCGGAAAGAAACAGGGCTAAGCGATACGCTTCGACCGTCCAGAGTATGTCGCCCGTAATATCCTCAGGAATGCTGCGCTCCCACTCCTGCTGATTCATAGGTCGCTCCTAGTGATGCGTGATGCGTGATACATGATCCGTGACCTGTGATCCGTGACCGGACAACAAACCTCAAAAGTTACGTATCACGGATCACGGATCACGGATCACGGATCACGGATCACGGATCACGGATCACGGATCACGGATCACGGATCACGCCTCACGCCTCACGCCTCACGCCTCACGCCTCACGGATCACGGATCACGGATCACGTATCA
>CAIRDL010000676.1 GCA_903877345.1 uncultured Oscillochloris sp.
GGCCGAGGAAGAAGTTGACACCGCGCCGCTCTGGCCCCTGTGCTTCACGGTTGAAGACACGGGCATCGGCATCCCGTCCGACAAGCTTGAGCGACTCTTTCAGGCGTTTACCCAAGCGGATGCCAGCACCACCCGGCGGTATGGCGGCACAGGTCTCGGTCTCGCGATCTGCAAACGCCTCACCGACCTGATGGGCGGCAGCATTGGCGTCACCAGTGAACCTGGGCAGGGCAGCAAGTTCCAGGTGAGCATCAGCTTCAAGGCGGCTTACGATCCTGACGCCAGCACGCCAATGGAGCCGGATCTGGTTGGGCGGGAACTGTTGGTGCTGGAGGCGAACCCCGCCGCTTGTCAGATGATCAGCCTGCGCGCCGAAGCTTGGGGCATGTGCGTCAGCGCCGTCGCCACCGCCCGCGAAGCCGCCGCACTTCTGGCGACCGGGACGAGCTTTGATGTGGCGCTGCTTGGGCGCATCGCCGCTGACCCCGGCGGTGCCACGGCCCTCCGTGCGGTGCAGCGCGCCCTGACCCAAGCGGCGGTGCCGGTGGTGATGATGGACGCCACCGTCACGCAGGCCGAAAACAGTGAGCCACCGGGAATTGTGCAATTGCGCCGCCCCGTCAGGCGGGACGCCCTGCGGAACGCCTTGCTCGACGCCCTTGGCTTCCAGGTTGCCCCGTCCACTGGCGAAAGTGCTGCGGGCGAACAGCATTGGGTCAAACCACCGGCACTGCGGATCTTGCTGGCCGAAGACAACGTGATCAACCAACTGGTCGCCGTGCGAACGCTCGAACGGCTCGGCTACCGCGCCGACCTTGCGGCGAACGGCTTGGAGGTGCTGGAAGCGGTGGCACGTCAGCCCTACGACATTGTGCTGATGGATGTGCAAATGCCGGAACTGGACGGCCTCGACGCCACGCGCCGGATTGTGGCGGGCTGGTATTCGGGCGAACGTCCGCGCATCATCGCCATGACCGCCAACGCAATGAGTGGCGACCGCGAGCGTTGTCTGGCGGCGGGGATGGACGACTATATTAGCAAGCCAGTGCGGATGGAGGAGCTTGAAGCCGCGTTGTTGCGCCATACGCCGCCGCAGCGCGAACCGCCGCCGGAGCAGGCCGACCTGACGGGCCTGCTCGACCCGACGGCCCTTGAGCGGCTCATCCAGGCGCAGGGCAATGGCGATCCGGCCATTGCCATTGAATTCATTGACTTATTCTTGCCCGAAGCGGCCCTGTTGCTTGATGAACTTGGCTGTGCGGTGACGGTGAACGACACGGCGCGGATCGGGCGCGCAGCCCACACCCTCAAATCGAACAGCGCCCTCGTCGGTGCCGGGACGCTGGCCGGGCTTTGCCGCACGCTTGAGGCAGCGGCGCGCACGCCGCCCATCGTGGGCGTGTTGGATCAGTTGGCGGAAATCGAGGCCAGCTTCGCCGAAACGGTTGAAGCGCTGTGGGTGCATCGTGCCGCCTTGATGCCGCGTGGGAGTGGCTTGCGGCGGGTGCCTGAAGATTGGGGAAGGAGCGAGCTGTGAGCAAGTTGGGCAACACCCTTGGGGCGGTGATCGTGACGGGCGGCAGTCGGGGCATTGGCGCGGCGATAGCACGCCTCGCGGCAGCCAGGGGCTACGCCGTCGTGGTGAACTACGCCCACGACGAAAATGCGGCCCAAACGGTGGTCGCGCAACTTACCGAGGTTGGGGGCCAAGCCGTGGCAATCCGGGCCGACATGGCGAGCGAGGCAGACATTGTGGCGCTCTTTGCCCAAACCGAAGCCGCCCTGGGGCCGCTTTACGGGCTGGTGAACAACGTCGGGATTAGCGGCGGCTTCTCGCGGGTTGCCGACCTCAGCGCGGCGACGCTCGCAGAAGTGCTGGCGGTCAACGTGGCTGGCCCCTTTTTGTGCGCCCGCGAAGCAGTGCGACGGCTCTCCACCGCCTTGGGCGGGCGTGGCGGGGCCATCGTCAACATCTCGTCCCTGGCGGGGCGGCGGGGCGGCGCGGGCGAGTGGGTTCACTACGCCGTCAGCAAAGGGGCGCTTGACACCTTCACCGTCGGCCTTGCCCGCGAAGTCGCTGCCGAGGGCATCAGGGTGAATGCCGTGGCACCGGGCGTGATTGCGACGGGGTTTCACGCGGCGAGTGGCGCGCCGGATCGCCTCGTCCGCATGGTGCCGGGCATCCCAATGGGCCGCGTCGGCACCCCCGAAGAGGTCGCCGCTGCGGTGCTCTGGCTGCTTTCGCCCGAGGCGTCGTATGTGACGGGGGCGACGATTGATGCGGGGGGGGGGCGGTGAGGGGGATTTTAGATTGCAGATTTTAGGCGGTAACGCTCGCAACCCCTTGAATCGCAGCAGCACGGAAGAGTGCTATACTCTGCCTTGGTCATCTACGCAGGAGACGAACATGCATTTCACACTCACCGTTGAGCAAGATCTCATCCGCAGTACCGTGCGCGAATTCGCCGAAAAAGAGATCGCCCCGCAGGCCCGCTACATTGATGAGACCGGCCATTTCCCCGCCGCGACGTTCGCCCGCATGGGCCAACTGGGCCTGATGGGTCTGCCGTTCCCCGAAGAATATGGCGGTGCCGGCGCGGACAGCATCAGTACGGCCATTGCGATTGAAGAAGTCGCCCGGGTGTGTGGCTCGACCGCAATTGCCTATGCCGCCCATATGGGTCTTGGCTCGGCCCCGATTGCCATGTTCGGCACCGATGAGCAGAAGCGCCGCTTTCTCGCCCCCGCCGCCCGTGGTGAACACATCGGGGCTTTTGGCTTGACGGAACCCCACGCGGGTAGCGACGCCGGGGCGACGCGCACTACCGCCGTGCTTGAAGGCGACGAGTGGGTAATCAACGGCCAGAAGATGTGGATCACCAACGCCCCCATCGCCGGCCACCTGATTGTCACCGCCGTCACCGACCGCGACCGGGGCAAACGGGGCATTTCAGCGATCATTATTCCCGGCGGGGCGAAAGGACTCAGCTTTGGCAAGCCTGAGCATAAGATGGGCCTGCGCGGCTCACTCACGACTGCCGTGATGCTTGAAGCTGTGCGCGTCCCGCAAGCCAATCTGTTGGGCGAACGGGGCAAAGGCTTCGTGCAGTTCCTGCATGTGCTTGATGGCGGCCGCGTCGGCATCGCCGCGATGGCCGTCGGTCTGGCGCAAGGTGCCTACGAAGCCGCCGTGCGCTACGCCCGTGAGCGCGAGGCGTTTGGCAAGCCGATTGGCGCGCATCAGTCGGTCGCCAATATGGTTGCCGATATGGAAGTTGCTGTCGAGACCTCGCGCCTCTACGTTTATCGGGCGGCGTGGTTGAAAGATCAAGGGAAACCCTACAGCCGCGAGGCGGCCATCGCCAAACTCTACGCCTCCGAAGCCTCGGAGCGGGTCTGCCGTGACGCGGTGCAGATCCTTGGCGGCTATGGCTACAGTCAGGAGTTCCCGGTTGAGCGGATGTACCGCGACACCCGCTTGCTGACGATTGGCGAAGGGACGAGCGAGATCCTGCGGAATGTGATCGCCCATTCGGTACTCGGCCTGCGCTAAGCCTAGGTTTCAGGTGCTAGGGTTCAGGTTTTAGGTCGAGCGCATCAGGAAGACTTGCGTGGCCCAAGACTGTGAAGTGGCACTACCGCAAAAGTCACGCTGTCATGTCACCCTGAGCGCAGCGAAGGGTCTTTCAGTGGGCCGGGAGAGATGCTTCGCTGCGCTCAGCATGACATGCGCCACAGCGTTCCTTTTGCGGTATTGCGTAAAGTGCCTACGAACCTTGTCTAACGCCAAAAAAGAGGAAGGACGCGGCCCTTCCGCAGTCTGCCTATGCCTGTCACCACCGCCACACTGCTCAATTGGCTTCGCCACGCCGCCGCGCTCATCCACGAGCAGCGCGACCGTCTGAATGACCTCGACGCCGCGATTGGCGATGCGGATCACGGAGCTAATCTTGACCGTGGCTTCGCGGCGGTGGTCGAGGCGCTGCCTGCTGGCCCGGAGACCGACGCGGGCAGTCTGCTCAAGGCGGTTGGCGTGCGGCTGATCGCAACGGTTGGGGGGGCCAGCGGCCCCCTTTACGGTACTGCCTTCCGCCGCGCTGGAATGCAACTGGAAGGCGCACAGACTCTTGTCGGCCAAGATGTACTGACTGCGCTGCAAGCCTTTCTCGATGGCATTACCGCGATAGGCAAAGCAGAACGGGGCGACAAAACAATGGTGGATGCACTGGCTCCAGCGGTGACGACACTCGCCCAAGCCCTCGGGGCGGAAGTCGCCCTCGACGAAGCGCTGCGCCGCGCCGCCGACGCCGCCGACGCTGGAGCGCTCGCCACGGTTCCGATGGTCGCCCGCCGGGGGCGCGCTGCGTATCTCGGCGAACGGTCGGTCGGCCACCAAGACCCCGGTGCCACCTCGGCGGCGCTCATCATCCGCGCCCTTGCTGATGCAGGCTGACAGCTGACGGCTGATGACGGCGGTCAGCGGTCGGTCGTCAGCCGTCAACTGTACCAGAGACGAAAACTATGTCTGACCAGACGCTCCACGGCCTTGCCGCCGCCCCCGGCCTTGCCCTTGGCCCCGCCCTCGTTTACACCGCTGCCACTGTGCCACCGCCCAACCTAGGCGATCCCGCCGCCGAACGTCTGCGCCTCGCCGCTGGCCTTGCCCGTGCCGACGCGACCCTCGCATTGCACGAGGCGACTCTGCGCGCCGCTAAGCAGCGTGCCGAGGCGGAAATCTTCGCCGCCCACCGCATGCTCCTCGCCGACCCTTCACTGACCGAGGCCGCTGAGGCGCTGATCGTCGCCGGTCATGCTTCTGCCGAAGAGGCGCTGCGCCTTGCCGCCGAGGTTGAGGCTGAGGAGTTGGAGACGCTCGGCGATGCCTACCTGAGCGCCCGCGCCGCCGATTTGCGCGAAGTCGCCGCCCAAGTGCGCCGCGCCCTCACCGGCGAGCAAACCCTTGGTGAACGGCTGTTGGCCCCGGCCATTGTAATCGCCCACGATCTTGGGCCAGCGGATCTGATGAGTGTGCCCCGCGAGCGGCTGCTCGGCTTCGCGCTTGCCACTGGTGGCCTGACCGCTCATTCCGTCATTCTCGCCCGTGGCCTTGGCATCCCGGCAGTGGTTGGTCTCGGTGAAGCCTTATTCGCCGCCGTGACCTCCGGGGTCACCTTGGCCCTCGACGGCACTGCGGGCACGCTCGCCATTGATCCGCCCGCCGCAACCCTCGCCCGACTGCACGGTGCGGTCGCCCACCAGAGCGAACGCGAGACAACCCTGCGCGCTGCGGTGGATCGGCCCGCTGTCACCCGCGACGGCTATCCCATCGCCTTAGTCGCCAATGCTTCAACCGTTGAAGAAGCCCGCGCCGCCCGTGCTTGGGGTGCCGCAGGCATCGGTCTACTGCGCACCGAACTGCTCTTTCTTGCCCGCCCCAACCTGCCGAGTGAAGAGGAGCAACTGGCGCTCTACGCGGCGGTTGCCGCCGAACTGCCCGGCACGCCCATCACGATCCGCACGCTCGACGTAGGCGGCGACAAACACCTGCCCGCCTTCCCCTTACCCCAAGAAGCCAACCCTTTCCTGGGTTGGCGCGGCATCCGCATCGGCCTAAGCGAACCCGCGACGATCCTGCTGCCCCAGTTGCGGGCGCTGTTGCGGGCCGGAGCCAGGGCCTCGATCCGCATCCTGTTGCCCATGATCAGCACCGTCGCCGAGGTGCGCCAAGTCCGCGCCTACCTCGCCCAAGCGCGGGCCGAACTAACGGCAGTCGGGGTGCCGCACGCCGCACACGCCGATCTGGGGATCATGATTGAAGTACCCGCCGCCGCCCTCAACGCCGAGGCGCTGGCCCGCGAGGCCGACTTCTTCAGCCTTGGCACCAACGACCTCACGCAGTACACCCTAGCTTGTGACCGGGGGAACGCCCGCGTGGCCGCCCTTTACCAACCGCTTGATCCGGCGGTCTTGCGCTTAATCCAGCTAACCTGTGCAGCGGCGCAGCGTCACGGGCGACCCGTTGCCGTTTGTGGCGAGCTTGGCGGCAACCCGCAGGCCACAGCGCTACTCATTGGCCTGGGGGTAAATGAGTTGAGCTGTGCTCCCGCCGCCATGCCCCATGTGCGGGCCGCCATCCGCGCCACGCTACACAGCGCCGCGCAGACTCTCGCCGCGCAAGCCCTTGTCGCCAACGATGCAGCGGCGGTACAACAGTTGCTTGCGCAGGCGGATCAGGGGTGAGCGAAAGCCCCATCCTGACCGCTTTGCCGCAAGGTTATGCCGCCGCACCGCACGGCAAGAGCGGTTATGCTAAAATGTAGTGATGAATCGGCCCGCCCCTATGTGTCCACCTCGTAGTCTCGCTGCCTACAGCAGAGGCTGCCCTCGCACGGGGTAACAGAGATGCACCATATCAATGTCTGGCCGACCGAAGGATTAGTTATGTCGCAACCGCAATCCGAGGCCGCCCGCCCGACGCCCACTGTCAACCCGACCGACATCCAGGATTTGATCGTCCGGGGACGGCAGCGCGGGTATGTGACCCTCGATGAGTTGCTGCGCGTGGTACCGACTCCCGAGGAAGCCGCCGAGGCCATTGACGCAGTCTATGCGGCCCTTGCTGAAGCCGGCGTGCCCGTGCGCGAACCTATTGATGAGTCCGCGATTGAGGAGGAGCCAATCAGCACCGTCGCGATTGATCTTGATGAAGGGCTCTCCGATGCGCTCCTCGGTGATAGTGTGCGCCTCTATTTGCGCGAGATCGGCCAAGTCCCGCTGTTGACCGCTGATCAAGAGAAACACCTCGCCCAGACGATTGAGCGGGGCCAAATGGCTGAACAAGAGCTGAAGCAGACGGTTCCCTCCATTGACCGGATGCCTGAAGCACAGTTGCGCCGTCAGATTGAACAGGGCAATGAGGCGCGCCAACAAATGGCTGCCGCGAACCTGCGCCTCGTCGTCAGCATCGCCAAGCGCTACCGCGACCGGGGCTTGCCGTTGCTCGATCTGATCCAGGAGGGGAGTCTCGGCCTGTTGCGCGCCATCGAGAAGTTTGACCACGAAAAGGGCTTCAAGTTCTCGACCTACGCGACGTGGTGGATCAAACAGGCGCTCTCCCGCGCCTTGGCCGACCAGTCCCGCCTCGTGCGTTTGCCCGTCCATCTCGGTGAAACGCTCAACCGCATCCAGGCGGCCCGCCGCCAGCTTACGCAAAGCTTGGGCCGTGAGCCTGCCGACAGCGAGTTGGCCCAGTTCCTCAGCATGACCGAGGAGAAGCTGCGTGAACTGCGGCGCACCGCGCAAGATCCTGTCTCCCTCGCTACCCCCGTTGGCGAAGAGGCCGATAGTACCCTGGCCGACTTCATTCCCGACCCCCACGCCCTCGACGCGGACGACGCCGCCGCCAGCGGGATGCTCCGCCAACAGATCGCCACCGCCCTTGATCAACTCACCGAACGCGAACGCAA
>CAIRDL010000677.1 GCA_903877345.1 uncultured Oscillochloris sp.
ACAGATCACTAATCACAGATCACAGATCACAGATCACTCATCACGCATCACGCATCACGCATCACGCATCACGCATCACGCATCACGCATCACGCATCACGCATCACGCATCGCTTCGGGCAACTGCACCGCCACCACTTCGCCGCGCACACAGACCGTGCCTCCGGCGATGATCCAGGCTTCAACCACCACCTTCCGCCCTTTGATCTCCTTGACCCGCCCGCGTACTTCGAGGGCAGCCCCAAGTGGCGTTGGGCGCAAATAGTCCACGCGGAGCGCGCCCGTCACGTAGCGCAATGGCGGCATGCTGCCCATCGGACGACCCGCCGCCCGATATGCAGCCGCCGCTGCTGTCCCCGTGCCGTGGCAATCAAGCAATGAGGCGAGCAGACCACCGTAGACGTACCCCGGCACGGCGGTGTGAAAGGGTTGTGGCGTGAAATGGGCAACGCTCTCCTCGCCGTCCCAGAAACTCTTTAGTTGGTGGCCGTGGTCGTTCAGATGCCCACAGCCGTAGCAGTGGCTAAGCTCGTCGGGGTAACAGTCTTGGAAGGCTGGCTCGGTCATTGGAGGGCTTGCCTTTCGATTAGGGGTTGCAGGAGCCGGTTTGTAGGCGGGGTGCAAGGCTTTGTGACGCGGCTGAAGCCGCTACTACGAACCGTACAGACGGTTGGACGCAGTTGAATCACGGCGAAGTTCATGCAGTATAGGACGAACGTTTGCGCTTAGCAAATAGGCGTATTGGCTCAAACATCGAACATTTTTACGTAAACAGGTACGCTGTGCTATACTGTTAGGGAAGCGGATCTTTTTACCTGTTCCGTCGTGATGCGTGATCCGTGATCGCTCAGGGTGCGGCCTAGTACACCGTCCGAGTAATTCTGGTGGGTTGTCCGAAGGCCGTAGAGGCGGCTCGCGAGCCGCCTCTACCCATCAAATTTACTCGGATGCTGTACTAGTCACTCGATGGTAGCGGCCGGATGGGATTCACAGAAGCACAGCGAGACTCTCTATGGATACATCCTTCGAGTCCGACGCGCTGAGTATGGAAGTCGGAACCGTACACCAAGAGGTGGCGATGAGCGCCACGAGCAAGCTGGTGGTGGCGGGCATCGGGGCGGCTGAGGGTGGCGACGAAGCGCTCCTGCGCTTCTTTACGCAAATGCCCCTTGATGAGGTGACCGCCTTCCTCGTTATGGCAACCCTTCCGGCAGAGCACCTGCCGCGCTTGGCCGAGCAGATCCGCCAGACGACGGCGATTGCGGTGGACGTGGTCAGTCAGGCGGTGCCGCTGAAGCCGAATCACATTTACCTTTTGCCCCAAGAGCAGCGCCTCGTCCTTACGGGTGATACGGTGAGCCTGAGTGAGCGAACGGAACCGTTTGTTCAGCGCAGTGCGATTGATTTGGGGCTACGCAGCTTGGCCGAGATCTTTGGCCGCAATGCCATCGCGATTATTCTCTCCGGTGAGGGTTCCGATGGAGCTTTGGGCTTGCCGCGCATCAAGGAGTTGGGCGGCCTGACGTTGGCGCAGCAACCGGGGGACGCGACCTTCGATGCGATGCCACGGGCCGCGATTGCGACCGGCTTTGTTGACTATGTGCTGCCCGCCGCCAAAATCCCCGCCCAGATTCTGGCCTTTCGTAGTGTCGGCTTGCGCCTCCTCGCCGACCCTGACCAGCACGAGGTTGATGATGGCACGATGCGCGAGTTGTTCGTACTCTTGCGGATTCGCACGGGGCACGATTTTAGTAACTACAAGCGCACAACGATTATGCGCCGCATCGGGCGACGGATGATGGTGAACGGCACCAATGACGTGGCCGCTTACCTGATGCGCCTCCGCGAGCAACCCGAAGAGGTGCAGTTGCTCCTGCGTGATCTGCTGATCAGTGTCACCAATTTCTTCCGCGACGCCG
>CAIRDL010000678.1 GCA_903877345.1 uncultured Oscillochloris sp.
AGCTGCGCCTCGCTGGTTACGTCGCAGCGCACGCCCAGGAAGTCGGGGCGCGTGAAGAGGGTTTCGATGGCGGGATTGATGTCGAGGCCGACCACCGCTGCGCCCCGCGCCAAGAGTGACTCGACGCACGCTTTGCCGATGCCGGAGGCTGCCCCTGTCACGAGGCCGATTTCGCCGGTGAACATAGGGAGCTTGGCGGGGTGTTGGAGCTTGGCCTGTTCGAGTGACCAGTATTCGGTGGCGAAAACATCGGCGGCGGGCTGCGCTTCGTAGCCGGCGAGGGCGGCGGCTTGTTCGATGATGGTGATCGTGTGGCGGTAAACCTCGGCGGTGATGGCGGCTTCGCGGGCGTTGCGGCCCACCGTCAACATGCCGATGATTGGGTCGAGCAGCACACGCGGGGCCGGGTCGAGCATCGTCAGTGGGTCGCCGGTTTGCGCCTGATGTTCGTGGAAGTAAGCTTCGTAGGCGGCGCGGTACGCTGCCACGTCGCGGCCCAACAGCGGCACGCGCTTGGTGCGAATGACGTGGTCGGGTGTGACCGGGCCTTGCTGCGTCAGTGCGGCCACGTCTTCGCGTTGGGCGAAGCGGATGGTTTGTTCGTCGCTGTGGGTGGCGAGAATGACGGGAAAGCCAGCCGCGTCGGCGAGTTCGCGGCGCAAGGACGCCAGCTCCTGGCGCGAAGGCTGCGGCGGGGCCAGGAAGCCTGAGCCGGGCGCGGGGTCGGTGATCTGTGCGCGCAAGCCAAGCTCTGCCGCATTTACCAAAACAAGCATGCGGTCATAGGCAGCTTGGGCAGTTGCGCCGAAGGTGAAGAGGCCGTGACGCAGCAGCACGACGCCGGTGGTTTGGGCGTTGAGTTCGGCCTCGAAAATGGTGGCGGCGACCTTGGCTAAGGGGAAACCGGCGCGCACGTAAGGCACGATGATGACCGTGGGGCCGTAGACCTCGCGGAGGCGTTCGACCGCGTTGGGGGTGTTCATCAGGGCGAGGGCGGCGTCGGCGTGGGTGTGGAAGACGAACTTGGCGGGCAAAAGCGCGTGGAGCATGGCCTCGACGGAGACGGGCGGGGCGTTGGCGTCGAGGGCGCTGCCGCGTAACTCGTTGAGCCACTGCGCGTCGGACAGGCTAGGGAGCGTGGTCAGGCGGCGCAGGTGAGCGAGACGCACCGGGGCGAAGTCTTGGGCCGTGATGGTCGCCAAATCAGCGCCGCTGCCCTTGACGTACAGAATGGACTCGCGCTCGCCGAAGAGATTGGCTTGCTCGATTTTGACCGAAGTATTGCCCCCGCCGTGCAAGACGAGGGCAGGATCGGCACCTAAGAGCCGGGAGGCGTAGACACACTGCGCGAGATCATCGGCAGCGTGGGCAGCCTCCTCGGGGTTCCAGCGATTGTGCATAACAGGGGCATCCTAGGCTACGGGGACAGTCTCGTTTTTGACCGTCAGGTAAAGCTCGCTGGCCTGTTGGGGCGTCAAGCCTTCGTGGATGAGGGCTTGGAGGCCACGGGCGGCGGCGACGGGGTGCTCGTCCTGCCAGACATTGCGCCCGAGGTTGACACCGATGGCGCCGCGCTGAATGCCGTCGTGGACGAAGTCGTAGACCTCAAGCATGGTATCGCACTTGGGGCCACCGGCGATCACGACGGGGACGGGGCAGGTCTCGGTGACCTTATGGAAATCCTCGCACCAGTAAGTCTTGACGGCGGTTGCGCCCAGTTCGGCGGCGATGCGGCAAGCCAGGGAGAGATAGCGGGCGTCGCGCTTCTCGAGTTCTTTGCCGACGGCGGTAACGGCCATCACGGGGATGCCGTAGGGTTCGCAGGCATTGATCAGATTGGCGAGATTGGTGAGCGTCTGGTGTTCGTAATCGGAGCCGACGAAGACGGAGAGACCGACGGCGGCAGCGTTGAGGCGAATGACCTCCTCAATGGAGGTGGTAACGCTCTCGTTGGCGAGGTCGCTGCCGATAACACTGGTGCCGCCGGAGACGCGCAGGATGATCGGCGTGCGTTGGCGGGGGTCAATGCTGGCGCGGAGGACGCCACGGGTGACGAAGAGGGCGTCAACGTAGGGGAGTAGCGGCGTGACCATTGCGCCGGGCTGTTCGAGGCAGCGGGTCGGGCCGAGGAAATAACCGTGGTCCATTGCGAGGAAGAAACAGCGTCCGTCCGACTTGGTGATCTGTGTCCAGCGATTCTGTTTGCCCCAATCCATCGTGACTCGCTCCTCGTTGTCAGGTATCAGGTGTCAGGTATCAGGTGTTAGGTGTTAGGCGAAGGCGGGGCCATTATAAACTCTGGCCTACCTCTGTCAACTGAAGGGGGCGCGAAGCGTGGTGCATGACGAATCTCGTTGTAGGATTGGCTTGGCACATGCCGCTGCACCAGTCTACAATCTAAAATCTACAATCCAAAATCCGAGGAGGCCCTGACGATGACGCTGCCTGATCCCGCCCACCGCGCCGAGGCGTTACGTGCGACCCTCGCCGAGGCCAATTACCAGTATTACGTGCTCGACGACCCGCGTCTCAGCGATGCGGCTTACGATGCGCTGTTGCGCGAACTGCAAGCCATCGAGACGGCCCACCCGGAACTGATCACGCCCGATTCGCCCACCCAGCGCGTGAGCGGCCAAGCGGCTACGCAGTTCACCAAGGTGCGCCACCCGCAACCGCTGCTGTCCCTTGCCAATGCGATGGACGAGGCCGAGTTGCACGCATGGCGCGAACGGGTCAGCCGCCTGGTTGGCCCCGCCACGCCCGTGGTCTATGTGGTCGAGCCG